>JAYSPJ010000666.1:0-5951 GCA_043722155.1 Bradyrhizobium sp. | reverse complement strand
GCAGCAGGCACCTCGAACACGCGGGCCTTGAGTTGCCGCCCGCCACCGTGTCCGGCTTCGCTGAAATTCAGGCTTATGGCCGAATCACGCACAATCAGGGGAATATTTTCCGCAGCTACCGGCCCCTTAGGCCAGCCGTGACCGAAACATTCAACAGCAATGCCAGCGTCACGCAGCACAGTGATCCGGGCGGCTCTGGCACCGTAGGCTGAGCCAATGAAACTGAGCGGGTAACGGCACTCCCGCGCAGGTTTGGGGGCGATCAGCCACGAAGAGTTTGCGGCCCATTGGGTAGCATGCAGGTTGACGATGCCATCGCGCGCGTACCATTTGAGCGCATCCGCGCATGTGGTGGCGTATAGATCGAAGTCAGCCGCAATCAGGCGGGAAAATTGCCGGTATTTCCAGGAGTCATCGGTAGACCAGTTGATGACTCTACTACCCGCCCGGCGCATCAGCACAATGGTCTCAAGCCAGACCTCGGCCATCATGAGAACTGTGAACACCACATCGGGCCGCACCACCTCGACCTGCCGCAAGAGTGCGCGATTCAAGTCAGCGAAATTTTGGTGGCCGGCGCGGTCAAAGGATTCAAAAAAAAAAGTCTCGTGCCCGAGCGCGCGCAACGCAGGCAAAAACTGCGTGTACTCCACACCCTCGCCACGCGCTGCGTCGCCGTAATTGTGCTGGCCGAACACGCAAAGAATTCTCATACCCGGCCGCGTCAGTCAGGACTTCGAAAACACATACATACCGCAGCCATATTCGAGTTGGGCAGCGGCCTTGCCGTTGCCCTGCGGATGAAACCTCCCGGCATCATCCACCAGGGCAAACGCGGTGCAAACCAAGGGCGCGAACATCGCTTTGAGCGCATCCGGGGAGAACACGCGGTGCGCGTTGAAACAGACGCGGTCCCTGCCGGTAGGCACTGATACGTACAGCACGCCTCCGGGCGCCAGCACTCGCGCTAGCTCATGCGCCGCTTTGATACTCCCCTGCACATTGAGCGGATCGCCGTAGCGCCCCAGCCCGATATGCTCGATGACGTGCAAGCTCGATAGCGACATGACTGACTTGTCAGCGAATGGCAGGTGCAAAATATCGCCCGCCACGCATAGGAGATTGTGCAGTGTCACCTGCAACGGGCGAAAATCAAGAAACACTGTCGGAACATGCGCGCTCATGACGCCCACCATCATTACACTCGACCCCACATCCACGTGTGCCAGACAGTTCCGCTCTTGCAAACAGCGCGCCAGCCATGCGCCCTGATGAAAATAGTGCGGGTCAAACGGTGTCGCGGGCACCCAGTCGGTAAGGCAGGGATAGCTGTCAGCAAGCTGTGGCTGCAGTGCCGGCGGGCTCGCGGCCGAAAACCGGAACCAATGCCCGATATAGCGCGGCAAATATAAAACTCCGATTAGCGGTCGCGGCGTGATGAAGGCCAGCAGCCAGCGTTTTAAAAATTGTGTCAAGCCGCGCCCCGCTTGCCGCGCTCGCGCCATGTCACGCTGCGCACGAAAATGGAATTCACGTACGTATCGGCATACGCAAAATAGCCACGGCTCTGCATGAACTCGATGATCTCTGTAATCTTCCTCTCAGATTGATCCTCGGTATAAGTGAGCGTTTCCACGCAAAGCACATCTGGCGCAAAACGTTCAAAGTCGATGCTTTGGAGGATATCGAGGTCCATCCCCTCTACGTCGAGCGAAATCAAATTCGGTGCATTGCCAAATTCCTCGGCAATCACCGTATTGATATTTCTGATGCGAACCGGCAGCACTCGCTCAATCGATTGCTTGCCGTAGGATGCGAATCGCTCCGCCTCCGCTTTGGAGAAGGTATTGAGCGTTGGCCGGCTCATCACGTAAAAATCAGCCGTTGCCTCCTCGGACCCGATACCGATATTGAGCAGGCAATCCCCCGGCCGTTCGCTGGCGAACTGCTGCATAAGTGCAGGGTCGGGTTCGACGCATACGCCCCGATGCCCCTTAAGGTAGAAGTAATAGGTGTTACTCAGATAACTCGGATGATGGGCCCCAATATCCAGATAGGAAATTTTGCGGATGCCGAGGGAGTTGAATACATATTGGATCAGCAGGTCTTCGCCGCATTGCGCGTGGGATACCCGGTCGATCGCGTCGTACCGGTAACGCAGACGGGTCAACCAATTTCGCAGTTTTCGCACGTTATTCATGGCGGCTCGCGGCGCGTCCACGACGGCGTAACGCGTCAAAATTTCGATACAGGCCCATCTGCTCCAGCGCACGCCGCGCTGCGCCACGCACTGCGTAGGCTGCCCGCACCTTCATCTCGTCGAGGGGTAACAGGTAGCCATGTTTCTTTAGCGCCCGAATCGATTCGTCAATAACCTGCTTGCGCGCACGCGCACTGACGCCACCCGCGCGCACCTTCGATACGACGATTGGGGCGCGCACCGCGCCAACCAGCGGAACCCCGCGCAGGAACAATTCGTAATCCATTGCGATTCGATAGGAAGTATCAAACCGGCCAAATCGTTCAAAGTAACGGCGATGCATCAGCATACCGGGATGCGGCAAGGTTTCCCGATTCAAAAACCGGGCACGGTCATACTGAATCACAGCGCGATACAAGAATGCATCAGAGTCAGGGTCGTGCAGATCACAGTCACCGTAGATCACGTCGGGCCATGCGTTTTTTCGAGCATGCTCGATGACATCACGCAATACCGTTGGCCCGGTCAGCGCGTCATCGGCGTTCAGGAACATGATGTAGTCGCCTGTGGCACGCGCCAATCCCTTGTTAAACGCATCTGCGATGCCGCAATCAGGTTCGCTGATCCAGCCAGCAAGCTGACCGGCATGCGCCTGGATGATATCGAGCGTGCCGTCCGTGGAGCCGCCATCGATCACCCAATGCTCCACCGGGCCGTAGTCTTGCTCTGCCACGCTGTCCAACGTTTGCGCCAAAAACCGGCATCCATTGAATACGACGGTGATAACGCTAATCGATGGGCGGCGCTCACTCACACTCGGCTCCAGAACGCTGTCCCGGCAAGTCGATCACGCGTGTCGCGCAATTTCTGCCGCAAACCTGGTGGGCGCGGTATATGAACCACCCGCAGACTCTGTGCTTCCAATTCATCCAATACCTTACTGAGTGCGGCCAAGTAGCGATAGTAAATCGAGCGCACAGTTGCGTCTATCCGGTAACCAGTGCTGCAAAGGACTTGACGACCACGAACAAGCCGCATACCTTGAAAATGGAAGAACACCGGGGAGAGAGCGCCGCAGGTGGCAAACCATGACGCGTTCCATGATGCCAGCGTTTTTTCAGTCTGCTTCACAATATGCACTGCGTGAGGGAATGTCATGGGCCAATTGTCGAGGTATTTCTGATCCCCGAAGCGGCCCGGCTCATAGCGCGCGAAACACCATTCAATGCACTGCGCTTGCCAAGAACGCAGCACTTCGAGACCAGGTGTGGTGCGGCGAAAGGTCATAAATTGCACACAAAAGCGCCCGCGATCGTAATTGATCACCGCGCGATACAGGAATGCTCCGCTTTCCGGGTCGAATAGATCGCAATCACCGTACACCACGTCAGGCCAATCGCCGCCCGCGCCGCCTCCGGAAGGTCGGCAAGTGCGCTCGGATGCGCCAGCGCATCGTCCGCGTTGAGAAACATAACATAACGCCCGGTGGCGCGAGACAGTCCCTTGTTGAAGGCATCGGCGATACCGTCGTCGGGTTCACTTAACCAGCCTGCCAGTCCGAAAGCATGCAAGCGGATGATGTCCAACGTTCCATCAGTGGGACCGCCGTCGATGACCCAATGTTCGACCAAGGGTCCGATTTGCGACCGGACACTGGCCATGGTCTCCTCGATGAACCGGCAGCCGTTGTAAACAACCGTCACCACGCTGATATCGATCGCCTTCATCGCACGGCTTCCTTTTCGGACGCGATGGAACGCAGGCCCTCGTGCACTGCCAATACCGCCGATTGAAACGTCGCACCGAACTGCTGCCTGCGTGCTGCGACATCCGGCACATGCATTCGACTCATCTGAATCTCTCTCGGGCCATCAAAACCAATCCATGTCTGACGCATTTTTTCGGCCAGTCGGCGCGAATCATCGGGATTGAAGTACACCCCGCGTGGCGGCGCCTGTTCGCGATGGACATCGATGTCGGAAAGCAGAATCGTCTTGCCCAGATTGCGGGCCTCTTCGACAGTGGTGCTCCAGCCTTCGAAGAGCGATGGATTGATCACCGCGATCGCGCGTTCCATCAAAGCCAGCACGTCTTCGTAGGGCACGACACCGAGAAACCGGGCGTGCTCCCCAAGGCCAGACGCCCGCTCTACCAGGCTGGCGTAATGACCGGAATGCCGATAATCCTGCGCACCTCCAGTGAATACAAGATTGACATCCAGTCCTTCGGCCCTAAGCAGCAGCGCGGCCTCGATCACCAGTTTGTGATTCTTGTGGCCCCAGAATTGATTGGGAATATAGAAATAGTGGTCTGGCAATGAATACTTCCCGCCGACCTGATCGACGACAAGCGGGTCGACCGGCCGGGTCAGGGGAACAAACGGGATCACGAATACCGGGATGCGCGCCTTGCCGTAAAAGCGCTCGAAGTCACCGCGCGCGGATTCACTGCTGAAAATGAGGGCGGCACAATGTTGGTGCCAGCGCTCGATGGTGGCATCGCGCGCCGCACTTTCAGCCGCACTACACAATTCGGGCAGGCGGCGATGCTGCAGGTCGGCAATCCAGCCGATAGCCGGAATCGTGCCACCGGGACCGAGAGCACCGGAATGCGACAGCACGGCAATCTCGTGCCTATTGAGCAGCCTCTGCAACGCGGCATCGAGTCCGGTCAAGCGCAAGACCACTTTGCGCAACACCCAGGCAGGCGTCCTGCGCACGAACATGCCAGTGGCGACGACCTCGACACCGGGAAAGTCGCTCCTCAGACCCGCGACATCCGGTTCAGCGGCGAAGATCACCGGCTCCACCGCACGCCCGGGCACCGCGAGCAAGGCGGCGATCAGGCTGCGGAAGTAGTTCGCCCCGCCGAGCCAGGAACCCGTCATCTCGAAGGAGAAGCCGACGCGCACCATTGGTCAGAGTGCCTCGCTGCGAAACCAGTTCGCGTAGCCGCGGATCCCGTCGCGCCACTCAACTCGCGGTTGCCAGCCCAAGGCGCGCGCGCGCGCGATATCCGCGAGATACCGCATCGGGTCTCCGGGACGCGCGATTCCATTGAATCGAGGCATCAGGTCAAGACCCAGGGCCGACGACAGATCAGACAAAACCTCGCGAACCGTGATCGCCCGGCCGGAACCACCGTTGACTATCGGACAATCCGGCGTCGCTCGGCAGCGCGCAAGAATCAGTAGCGCGGCAGCGTCAGCGACATGCAGCCAGTCGCGACTTTCTTCTCCAGTACCGGTGAATTCATTGATTCCAGTACAAAGCTTGTTACACGCGTCCCAAAGCAACTGCTTGCGCAATCCCTCGCCATAAACGGAAAAGAGCCGCACGATGACAGTCGGCAGCCCGTGTCGCGCGGCTTGGGCGCGCCACATCTCCTCGGTTTGCTTCTTATATTCGCCATAAGGCGATACGGGGGCATACACTTCATCTTCCACAATGGGCTGCGACGCGACGTCGCCATATACGGCTGCGCTTGAGATCAACACCAGACGAGCGCGCGGCGCGACCGCAGCGGCAAAATCCAGTACCGCCGCGGCGGAATCCACCGTCCTCCTGCGTTCGAATTCCGGTTCGGCAATGGAACGACCGACCGACGCACTGCCAGCGCAGTGAATGACAAGGTCAGGAGCGCAATCGAGCGAGCGAAGCAGCGCCCCATCGATCTCGGATTCCCGCCATCGATAGCTGGCATGCCCAATGGGTGCGGCGCCCGCGTGGCCAATCCCGACCACGGCAAAACC
>JAYSPJ010000665.1:0-3485 GCA_043722155.1 Bradyrhizobium sp. | reverse complement strand
TTCTTCGTCACCATCTTCTGCGGCATCGAGACCCCCGACCCGGAAGCGCTGAAGGCGATGCAGAAGGACCACAACATGATGGTCCCGATCCTGGAGGGCATTCATACCATCAACAGCTACGGGATGGAGGTCGTCTCCGGCATCATCATGGGGCTCGACACCGACAAGCCGGAGACGGCCGACGCATTGCTCGCCTTTGTCGATGAATCCCAAATCCCGCTATTGACCATCAATCTGCTTCAGGCGCTGCCGCAGACGCCGCTGTGGGATCGGCTGGAACGCGAAGGCCGGCTGATCCATGACGACGGCCGCGATTCCAATGTCGATTTCCGCCTGCCTTATGACCAGGTCGTCAGTTCCTGGCGCAAGTGCATGGAAGTCGCTTACCAGCCCGAGAAACTCTATGCGCGCTACCAGTACCAGTGCGATTACACGTATGCCAACCGGATCAAGGTGCCGGTCACGCCGGAGCAGAAGAGCTGGGCCAATATCAAGCGCGGGCTGATCATGCTGCGCAATATCTTCTGGAAGGTCGGCGTGCTCGGCGATTATCGCAGGGTGTTCTGGAAGTTCGCGCTGGGCCGGCTGCGCCATGGCGACATCGAGGGCCTGATCGGGTCGACGATGATCGGCCATCATCTGATCATGTTTGCGCGCGACGCCTCGGTCGGTCAGCAGAACGCCTCGAACTATTCGATCCGGCTGCGCGAGGCATCGGTCCCTGCCGAGTAACGACGACACCAGAATGCCGGCGCCGCCGTCCCGTTCGCTGCGGGATCTGCGGAATCTGACGCCGGCACGCGTCGGGCTCGGCCGGGCCGGCGCCGGTCTGCCGACCACGGCGTTGCTGGAATTCACGCTCGATCACGCGCGGGCCCGCGACGCCGTTCATGCCGCCTTCGATGTGCCCGCCTTGATCGCGGGCCTCAACGGCCTTGGCCTCGAAGCCGCGGAAGTATCGAGCTGCGCGCGCGACCGTAAGGATTACCTGAGGCGTCCGGACCTGGGGCGAAAGCTCGACCAGGCGTCGCAACAGCTGTTGGCGAGCCGCAAGGCCGGTTCGTGCCGGCTGGCTATCGTGGTCGGCGATGGCCTGTCGCCGACGGCGGTCAATGCGCACGCGATGGCGCTGGTCGCAAGCCTGATGCCGCGACTGGCGGCAGAGCGCATCGAAATCGGCTGCGCCGTGGTCGCTTCCGGCGCGCGTGTCGCGTTGGGCGACGAGATCGGCGCCATTCTCGGAGCGCGCATGGTTGTGGTGTTGATCGGCGAGCGGCCCGGCCTGTCCGCGCCCGACAGCCTCGGGGCTTACCTGACCTTTGCGCCCGGACCCGATGTCACCGACGCCGGGCGCAATTGCGTGTCCAACATCCACGGCTCGGGGCTTGGTTACGATGAGGCGGCTTTCAGGATTGCGTGGCTGATCCGCGAGGGCCTTGTCCGGGAAATCACCGGCGTCGCGTTGAAGGATGAGAGCGGCGGTCCGGCACCGCGGCGCATCGAGACCAATTCAGAACGGCATGACAAATCCGTGATTTGAAGGCCATTATGACCTGACGCGCGCCGATTTGGCGCTGGGCTGTGCGCTTGCGAGGCACCGGATAGACCTGCTACACCTCTCACGGCTAATTTATCGCATGATTTCAATGGCTAGCGCCGATCAGACGTGGCTGATTCAGTCTCACGCCCGGCGAATTCAAGCTAGACAGATTGAGCCGATGTGAGAACTGGACAGGGCATGCTCGAAAGAAACACCGTCGACCCCGATGCGAAGAAATCGGAGAAGACGCCGATGAGTATCGCTTTCGGCGTGGAGCGGGTCGGCCTGATCGCCATGCGCGCGCCCATCCTCACCTGCGTCATTCTGCTCGCGATGGTGATCGGCGCCGTGTTCGGCATCGAGCGCATCAAGATCGACGATTCCCTCAGCCAGTTGTTCCGTTCCAACACCAAGGAATACCGGCAATACGAGGAAGTCACCAAGCGCTTCCCCTCTACCGAATTCGATGTGCTGGTCGTGGTCGAGGGCAAGACCCTGCTGCGGCGGGACAACCTGGAAAAGATCCGGGACCTGGTCACAGACCTGCAGCTCGTCGAAGGCACCCGCGGCCTGATCTCGCTGTTCTCGGCGCGTCAGGCGCCGGCGCCGGGCAAACTGCCCGCGGCGCTGTTTCCGTCCGATCTGCCGCAAGGTACCGACTACGACAAGTTCATCGAAACCGTCAAAACCAACGAGATCATCCGCGGCAAGCTGCTGTCGGAAGACGGCACGCTGGCGCTGATCGTGCTCTCGCTGGAGCCGTCGATTGTCGGCAACAACGGGCTGAAAAAGACGGTCGGCGAAATCCGCAAGATCATGGCCGCGGATCTCGCCGATTCCGGGCTGAGCAAGGAGCTGTCGGGCGTCCCGGTCATGCAGCTCGAAATCCGCAACGCGGTCGAGCGCGACGGCCTGATCTACAACGTCGCCGGCATCCTGGCGGGATGCCTGATCGCGATCCTGTTCTTCCGCAAAGTGTCGTTCATGATCGTGGCGGCGTTCCCGCCGCTGCTCGCCATTCTGCTGTCGCTCGGCATCCTCGGCTGGGCGGGATTCAGCCTCAACATGTTCCTCAACGTGATGACGCCGCTGATCATGGTCATCAGTTTCTCCGATTCGATGCAGCTGACATTCGCCGCGCGCGACCGGCTGCTTGCCGGCGAAGACCGGTTCTCCGCCTTCCGCAACGCCGTTCTGGTGGTCGGTCCGGCCTGCGTGCTGACCCACGCCACTGCCGGAATCTCCTTCCTGGCGCTGCAGTTCTCGGATTCGGACTTGATCCGCACCTTCGGTGAAGCCGGCCTTGCGGCGACCATCATCGCGTTGCTCGCGGTGCTGTCGCTGGTCCCGGTGTTCGGGGTGCTGCTGGTCCGCAACGAACAGGTCTTCGCCGCCAAGTTCCAGGCGGCCGACGCCGGAGTCAACGCGCTGCGTGCCTTCTGCTACTGGATCGCGGTGCGCATGGTCAGCCGCCCCGGGCTGTTCAGTCTGATCGCGGTGCTGTTTGTCGGCGGTCTGGGCGTGATCTATGCCAACCTCGAACCGCGCTATCGGCTTGCCGATCAGGTCCCTGACAAGCAGCAGGCGGTGGCGGCCAGCGGACGGCTCGACGCCAAGCTGACCGGTGCCAATCCGATCGACATCCTGATCGAACTCCCCAAGGGCGCGTCGCTGTATGCGCCGGAAACCCTGCAGACCATCGCGGACGTTCATTCGATGGTCGAAGCCCAGGCCGGCGTCGGCAACGTCTGGTCGCTTGAGACGCTGCGGCGCTGGCTGGCTGAAAAAGCCGGCAGTTCCGACGTCGCGACCTTGAAGGAATATGTCAGCGTGATTCCGGAGCATTTGGTCCGGCGCTTCATCTCGGCCGATCAGGATGCGGTGGTGGTTTCGGGCAGGGTGCCGGACCTTGATTCGAGCGCGATCCTGCCGGTGGTCGAGAAGC
>JAYSPJ010000664.1:0-4322 GCA_043722155.1 Bradyrhizobium sp. | reverse complement strand
CTGGATCGCCTCGCCACCGTAGAGCATGAGCGCTGGTCACACTGGCAGCGATACATGCACGGCAAGGCCGCAAAGCAGTCGGACGGCTCCCTGCTCATTCCTCCAGACCTCGTGAAGCAATGGGAGTGGCAACTTGCTACGCCGTACAGTGAGCTGTCCGAGAAGGAAAAGGAGAGCGACCGGGAACAAGTTAGAAAATATCTACCTGTCATCGCTGCCGAGCTTTCCGAGAAAATCAGATAAAGCAAAAAGCCACCCAAGTAATTGAACGGCTTTTGTCGGCGGACAACACAGAGTGCCCGCCGTGCTACAGCATCGCGAGCGTCGTCACCTTCTGTACGATCCTGAACGAGCGAAAGCCAAACGCGTCCGTAAACGGCGAGTGCTCCATCCTCGGTCGGCAGGGGAATGCCGGTCAAGGCAGCGCACTTGTCTAGCCGTCGGAAGTCCAAATGAGAAACTGCTGCTGCCAATAGGCCAAATTGCCAAAAAGTGCGGGCAGAGAATGCACGCCTTCAGTCAAGCTGGCGGAGCGAAGGAGATTCGAACTCGCTATACCGGTTTTAAATTCCCATGAGTGGCACGGTCTGAAAGGCGGCAGTGTTTTGTTTCCGGCGCCTTCCGTCAATTCGTCGGTATTGTTTGAAACCTGTCCAATCGCGCGCTGATTGGCAATTGCTCGAAACCTTATCAATGCGCGGGATCGAAAGATGATTTCCGACCGGCCGCGTTTCTTGCAACATCGCGCAGTTTAGAGCTCAAGCGGTGGAATCTTGCTCAGCTCCCGCAGCATCATATCCGGGTAGAACTCACCATAAGTATCAGCCACCGTTCTGCGAGCATGGCCGGTCATCGCGTCGAGAATATCCCCGGCAAGCTCGCTTCGACGGCCAAGTGTCTTGATGCGATGGCGCCAGGAATGGTTAGGTGAAATCCGCTTGTCGACGACACCGAGCGACCTTATCCACTTACTCAATATCTTGGTTCCCGTGCCGCCGCGGCTATCAAAACGATCCGGCTTAAGATCGGGAAATAGTGGCCCCTTGCGTGCGGATGCCACAAACTTCAGAAACCCTTCGTCCATCAAGGCCGAGTGTACGGGCACAACCCGCTCGGAACTTACGTTCTTTAATGAACCCGCTTCGGCTGCGAAGGCGATGCACCAGATGCCAGTAATCTGCCTAATGTCCTCGGTGCGAAGTTGGCAGATCTCCGCGATCCGCGCACCGGTGTAGGCGCAAACCCAGGGGACCCACCGCTTATGCGCCTCTTTCGCCGTGCGCGCAGCACGTAAAATGATCCGGGCTTCTTCATCCGTATAACCTCGTTTTTTCTCGGATGATCGGCTCTTAAGGTCGATGTTGATGCGCGCCGCGGGGTTAGCATCAAGTTTTCGGTTGTCGACTGCCCATTGGAAAATTGCTCGCACCGGAGCCAGCTTGCTGTCACGGATAGTCTTGGCGGCCCGCCCTTTTGCTAAGAGGTCTGCTTTCCAGTTCACGAGGTCGTCTGGGCTAACCCGGCGTGCATCATCATGACCTAAGAACGTCGACAGCTCTTTCATGACGCGTCGCCAAGTGTACTCCGTCTTTTCGTTGGGCTTCTTCTCAGCCTGCCACCCTTGAATTACCGCGTCGAAGGACAGTGGCGCTGCCGGCGTCAGAGATTTCGATGGCGCCCATCCACCGACACGCGGTTCCTGTTTGCCGAGCAAATAGGAATGGTGATCTTGGACTAGCCGCTGCATCTCGAGAGAGACGGCGCGAGCCAGTCGCTCTCGATCATCAGGTTGCGCAGTCAGCCCTCTTGCACTGACATGTTCATCAACGAGCGCATAACATATCCGTTGCTGATCCAGCTTTTTCCGCTCCAGCGGAGGCAAGGGCTGTGTGGCATCTGTATAGTAAGGGCCGCCACGGTCAGTCGGCATCCAGATGCTCGCACCGACATCCACGTCCCAAGCGAGCGCTTGATAGGGATCGGCGTCGAGCTGCCGTCGAACGCTGTTGCCAATTGCAGCGGCTTCTCGCGCGATATCGTCCGGCGTAAACGGACGCTGGCCGGCCCGCAAGTTAGCCCAGCGCTCCTCGACTTCGGCGAGCTTCAGTGCGTGAAGTCGCTTTGCCTCGATCGGGTCGCGCGTGCCTAGACTGAATTTCTCTTCGCCTCTCCCGATCAGGCATCGAAGATCGTCCGGAACACGTTTCCGGAACCAGTAAAAGCCGCTAGCTGGATGCTTCCAAGGACGCGTCATCGAAAGTGTCACTGTGTACCACCCTTGTGTACCAATCGGGCGGCGAAAAGCCTATGACAATCAATGACCTGTTGATTTTATTGGGTTTCTGCGTGTACTGGCGGAGAGGGAGGGACTCTCAGCCGTTGGCTCCGGAAACCCAATGAAATAACGCTTTGTCAACGGGCCGGCTTTTGTTTTGTGGCCACCATTTTGTACCGCCTAGACGACGAGCGGATTCCTCGTCGAATATGTCGTCACCGGCCACCCCGGGTTTGCGGCCGCTTTGCGTCGGAAGCTGATCGCAGTCCTATCCACTCGCTTATCAACGATCCCCAAATTACAACGGCCAGAAGTACCGCCACGGGTGGGGCACATAATCACCAACCTTTTGAGACATTCCAGAATACGGATTACTTGGTGATTGACTCTCGGATCGCCGCGAGCGGCGCATCATCATCAAAACCTAAAACGCCGCCCTGCATCGTTAATCCCAAGCCAAGCCAAAGGCTCTCAAGATTGGTGGCAATGGGCTTCGATCCCATCTGTTCGTGGAGACTTGTAAGCACATCGACCCCGACTGCCTTGTCGGCGGCAGCGAGAATGCGCTCGATGGACCAATCGACCTCATGACTGCCGCCGGCGGCGATGACACCGCGCATTGCATCGCGCAAGCCGAACCGGTTGGATGTCCGCTTGCGAATTTCTATATCGGCCAGCAGGCAGAACATGGCGCCGCCCCAGTACTTCCGGCCCCAGGTATCGGTATTGTCGAGGCCCTGATCGCCGACCTGCGGTAGACCCTTAGGCATATCCCGCATCATCGCCCGCCAGACATCCTTTGCGGCCAACTCTCCGGCCTGTACCCGTGCGATCGGTTCGATATACACCGCCAGTCCTTCAGACAACCAGCTGTATCGCTGCTCCATGTCCGGAAGGGCGAGATGCACCATCTCGTGGACCATGACCCAGTCTCGCCGGAGGTCTTCCTCGGTGGAATCGCGACCCAGCAGCACACGAATTGCAGCACCGCGGTAACCCCATGTGGTCCCTCCCCGGACGCGCTGGCCATCGATTGGCACGAGCAGGAGCTTTACCGACTTGACGGGAAACCGGCCGTAATAGGTCGAAACGGCCCGTGCCGATGTCCTGATCCAATCCAGAACCTTATTCTTTGGCAGCGCAATATCGCCGGGAGCAAACGCTACGTGAATAGAGCCGCCGTAGACATCGAGGTCGGCCTTGACGAGCTTATCGAATGCATCGTATGGCATTCGATTGCCCCGTAGGAATTCCGATTGCGCGTCTGCGCGCAACGGAAACAGCGCGAGCAGTGCCAGCACCGCGATTATAGCCGGCACGATACCGTTCGGTTCTTCGATACTCTTCATCTGGAAACACTTGGACGCCTGAGCTTACCTTCCCTCATGCGCCCGACTCTCACTTGTCGCTGGAAACGCCCGTCAGAAGTCCCGCCGTTACCCAGCTGTGCAAATAGCCGGCACCTCTGGCCGCCGCGCCCTCGGGGTCGTCATAAGTGGCCAGCATCGAGCAAAGTACCCCGAACGGAATTCCGCGCGCCGCCTCGTCCCACATCATCGCTTCTTCGGGAGAAAGCTCACGGAACAATGGTATCACGTCCTGGCGCCATATCAGGAGATGGCACGGCTGTTCCAGCGCGACGGCATCCGGCGGGGTTTCGTCATTCTTGAGCGCCAGCCAGACCGCGGACACATTGGTCGTCAGATCAAGCCTGATGGCGCTGGGGTGGACCATGAATTTGATATCCTGCCAGACCTCCGGAGCAAAACCGGCCATATCAGCGACGGCAAGCGCCGGTGCATCCTTTGCATCGAACGCGTCATTGAGAGCTTTTTCAAGCGCGGCAAGATCGGACAGGATGGGATAATTGCTGTATGGCGCCGACGCCTTCAGAAATTCCGGAAGAGCTTGCGTAAACCAGCGCAGGTTCGGATTCTGCGATGGGGTCACCACGACATAGGCATAACCCATCTCGTTGAACATCTCGTCGCCGAGATAACTGTGCAGCAGCTTGTGGTCGTTGCGCATTGCCTCGACCAACCGCGAC
>JAYSPJ010000663.1:0-8012 GCA_043722155.1 Bradyrhizobium sp. | reverse complement strand
CCGGCGCCACCACGCTGGAATGGACGCTGCCGTCGCCGCCGCCGTTCCATCAGTTCGAAGTGCTGCCGCGCGTGCAGTAATCGAGAATGCGCGGCGCATTGTTTGCGCCGCGCGCTTTAACGGAAGAAAGACCTGTCTTGTCGGTTATCGACCACAACGCCATCGAACTGCCTCGCATCTCGGAGGCCAGTGTTGCCGACTACATCGCGCTCCTGAAGCCGCGAGTGATGTCGCTGGTGATCTTCACGGCGCTGGTTGGGCTCGTGATCGCACCCGGTCACGTCCATCCGGTGCTGGCCTTCACCTCGATCCTGTGCATCGCGGTCGGCGCCGGCGCCTCGGGCGCGCTCAACATGTGGTACGAGAGCGATATCGACGCGCTGATGTCGCGCACCGTCAGCCGGCCGATCCCGCGCGGCCGCGTCACGCGTCCGGAAGCGCTCGCCTTCGGCATGATTCTGGCGTTCTTCTCGGTGATGACGCTCGGTATCCTGGTCAACTGGCTCGCCGGCGGGCTGCTGGCGTTTACGATCTTCTTCTATGTCGTGATCTACACCATGGCGTTGAAGCGCTGGACCGCGCAGAACATCGTCATCGGCGGCGCCGCGGGCGCGCTGCCTCCTGTCGTGGCATGGGCGGCGGCGACCGGCTCGCTGTCGATGGAACCGCTGCTGCTGTTCCTGATCATCTTCTTCTGGACCCCGCCGCATTTCTGGGCGCTGGCGCTGTTTCGCAGCGACGACTACGCCCGCGCCGGGGTGCCGATGCTGCCGGTGGTCGCCGGTCCCGATGCGACCCGGCTGCAGATACTGCTCTATACGATCGTGCTGGTCGTGGTCGCCGTAGCACCATGGCCGCTCGGCTATTTCGATGCCGTCTATGGCGTGACCTCGCTGGTGCTCGGCGCCGGCATGCTGGCGCTCGCGGTCAACGTCTACCGGCATCGCACCGGCAGCCGGGCATTGCGCGCCACACGAAAGCTGTTCGCCTTCTCGATCTTTTATCTGTTCGCGCTGTTCGCGACCTTGCTGCTCGAGGTCGTCGCCCGCGCCGTAGCACCTTCGATCTGGTAGGGGGCGCATGACGGAATGGATGACAAGCAGAAGCCAGACGGAATCGTCCTCACCGAGACGCAGAAGAAAAGCCGCCGCGAGCGTTCGATCGCCATCGCGCTGGCGCTCGGCGTCCTGGTCGTGCTGTTTTTCGCAGTCACCATGGTCAAAGGGCCGGGTGTGCTGGTGCGGCCGATGTGACGAGATGATGTAATCGACATGGAGAGCCAGCCGACGATGCCGCAACCGCCGACCGCAAGCCAGAAGGCAGCCGCACGCCGCGGGCTGCGCGGGCTCGTAACGCCGCGCGGGCTTGGCCGCGATGCGGCGGTGGCAGCGATCTGCGGGTTAGTCGTGGTGCTGATGGTCGGCGCGTCCTATGCGGCGGTGCCGTTCTACAACTGGTTCTGCCGCGCCACCGGCTTCAACGGCACCACCCAGGTCGCGACCTCGGGCCCGGCAGGCGCGCCGCTGGCGCGCAAGATCGCGGTGCGCTTCGATGCCAATGTCGGGCCGGGGCTGCCATGGAAGTTCGAGCCGGAGCAGACCGAAATCGAGGTCCGGATCGGCGAAGTCTTCACCGTGTTCTACACCGTCACCAACCAGTCGGCGCGGGAGACCACCGGGCAGGCTGCCTATAACGTTGCGCCGCTGACGGTCGGCGCGTATTTTCAGAAACTCAACTGCTTCTGCTTCACCGAGCAGACCATGGCGGCTGGCGAAAAGCGCGAGATGCCGGTGGTGTTCTATGTCGATCCGGCGCTGGCCGCGGACAGCGAGAATGACGGGCTGAATACCATCACGCTGTCCTATACCTTCTACCCCGTGCGCGAACCGGCACCGAGACCGCTGGCGGCGAGCGAACTGGACAAACGCAAGGGCAACCTCTGATCGCCGGGATTCCAAGCCTTCAGGAATATCTTCAGGGATCTTTTGGGATTTGATTTTTGAGACGAATACGTGCCGAATAGCACGGCACCGCTAACGGAGAGACCGCAATGGCTACGGCGCAAGTCAAGCATCACGACTACCACCTCGTCGATCCGAGCCCGTGGCCGATCGTCGGCTCCATCTCGGCCTTCATCATGGCGGTCGGTGCGATCACCTGGATGCATCACATGTTCGCCGCCGCCCCGATCATTTTCGGCATCGGCACCATCGGCGTGCTCTACACTATGGCGGCCTGGTGGACGGACGTGATCCGCGAGGCCCAGCACAAGGGCGACCACACCCGCGTGGTGCAGATCAGCCATCGCTACGGCATGATCCTGTTCATCGCCTCCGAAGTGATGTTCTTCGTCGCCTGGTTCTGGGCCTTCTTCAACTCGGCGCTGTTCCCCGGCGATACCGTTCACGCCGCCCGCGAGGCTCTGTTCGGCGGCGTCTGGCCGCCCAAGGGCATCGAGACCTTCGATCCCTGGCATCTGCCGCTGTTGAACACGCTGATCCTCCTGACCTCGGGCACCACGGTGACCTGGGCGCATCACGCGCTGCTGGCGAACGACCGCCAGGGCCTGAAATACGGCCTGATCCTCACCGTCCTGCTCGGCGCGGCCTTCACCGGCGTGCAGGCCTATGAATACGGCCACGCGGCGTTCTCTTTCGCCGGCAACATCTACGGCGCGACCTTCTTCATGGCGACCGGCTTCCACGGCTTCCACGTGCTGGTCGGCACCATCTTCCTGCTGGTCTGCCTGTTCCGAGCCTATGCCGGGCACTTCACGCCGACCCAGCATCTCGGCTTCGAATTCGCCGCCTGGTACTGGCATTTCGTCGACGTGGTGTGGTTGTTCCTGTTCATCTGCATCTATGTCTGGGGCGGCGGCGCGGAAACCATGGCCCGCGCCGCGCATTGATACGCAGCCATTGTGCTACAAGGGGCGGCCTTAAGGGCCGCCCTTTTCTTTTTGGCAGAGGGTGGCTCGAATGAGCGCAGCGAAACCCGAGACGGGCGAGGGGTTCCGGTCTATTGGTAAACGCCGCAACCCCTCATCCGGCTCGGACTTCGCGTAGCCGATGCAAAGCACCGGCGTCCTTTTTAGAACGGCGGCCACGCCGCCTACGGCCACCTTCTCCCACAAGGGGAGAAGGGAAAGGCACCCGACATGCAGGACCCAAATCTACCCACGGTGGCGCAGAGCGCGATGCGCGGCCTCGCCTGCAAATGTCCACGCTGCGGCATGGGCAAACTATACGCCGGGTTCCTCGACCTGCGGCCGAGCTGCGACGTCTGCGGGCTCAACTATGCCTTCATCGATAGCGGCGACGGGCCGGCGATCTTCATCATCATGATCGCCGGCGCCATCGTGGTCGGCTGCGCTTTGATTGTGGAGATAAGATACCAGCCGCCATTCTGGCTGCACGCCGCACTTTGGCTGCCGCTGATTCTCGCGACCACCCTGCTGCCGCTGCGCGCGATGAAATCGCTCTTGACCGCGCTGCAGTACCACCACAAGGCGGCGCCTGGCCGGCTGATCGACCGCGAGCCGAAATGACCGGGATCATTGCGACCCGGCGCGGTGTCACCGGCTTTGGCATTTTCTCGCTGGCGATGGTGGCGCTGTGCGTCGGCCTCGGGGTGTGGCAGTTGCAGCGCCGGGTCGAGAAGCATGCGCTGATCGCGGCCTTGACCGAGCGTCTCGCAGGGTCCCCCGGAGCGCTGCCACAGGCTTCGCAATGGAGCGCGCTGACGCCCGAGCGCGACGAATTCCGCCGCATCAGTTTTTCGGCGACCTATCAGCCCCGTCCGGATGCGATGGTCTACAGTTCCGGCTCGGCGGTGCGCGATGATGTGACCGGTCCCGGCACCTGGGCGTTCATGCCCGCAGCACTTTCGACCGGCGAGATTGTCGTGATCAACGCCGGCTTCGTGCAGAACACGATGCAGGATCGCAGCCAGCAGGATCGCGCGGTCACGCGGCTGATCACCGGGGAGCCGGTGACGTTGTCGGGCTATCTCCGCTTCCCCGAAAGCGCGGGCTCACTGACGCCGCCGGAGCACATGGCAAAACGGCTGTGGTTCACCCGGGATCATCTGGCGATGGCGCGGACGCTCGGCTGGGGCGAGGGCGGAAAGCCGATCGCGCCGTTCTACATCGACCTGGAAGCACCGCTGCCCGAGAGCGGCATCCCGAAACCCGGCCCGCTCACGATTCGTCTCAAGGACGACCATCTGCAATATGCCGTCACCTGGTTCGGTCTGGCCGGTGTGGTGGTGATCGCCTTCGGAGTGTGGTGGCGCACGCAAAGGCGGGCCTAGATCGGTCTGCGGCATTGCGCAGCGAACCCGGTTAGGTCTCGGCCTGCTTGATGGCATATAGAAGCGTTGCTGGGGATGTGCACGTGGAGCAGCTTCAACACCGACGGACGACGACAGCGGAGGCGGTCCGCGGATCTCGTCCGATCCCGCCCGCGTCCGATGACACTCCGGCGTTCAAAAGGTTCGCGCGTGGCTTTCCGCTCGCGCTTCTCCTGCTGTCCTTGTTCATCATTGCCAGAACATGGCTCTGGCTCGGTGCGCCGGTCACCCCGGAGCTGCCGCTTTTCGGCTCCGGAAAGCTCGATTGCGTCTCCTACGCGCCCTTCAGGAACGGTCAGGATCCGCTGACGCCCGGACTGATCATCGGCGAGGACCAGATCGCCGAAGATTTCAGGCAACTTGCGGGGGTCGCGAACTGTGTCCGGACCTATTCGACCGGCAACGGGCTGGACAAGGCTCCCGCGCTGGCCCAGGCAGCCGGGCTGAAGCTGTTGCTTGGAATCTGGATCGGCACCCAGCCTCTCCAGAATGCCGAGCAGATAGAAACCGCCGTGGCGTTGGCCAATCAATATCCCGATGTCGTCGGCGCGATCATGGTCGGCAGTGAAGTATTGTTGCGCCGTGAAATGACAGTGCCGGCGCTCGCCGGCATCGTGCGCTCGGTGAAGGCGCGGGTGAGCGTGCCGGTGACCTATGCCGATGTATGGGATGTGTGGCTGAGTTTGCGCGAACTCGCCGGCGCGGTCGATTTCGTCACGATTCACATTCTGCCATATTGGGATGATCTCCCGATCAGCGCTCAAGGTGCAGCCGCGCATGTCGATGCGATCCGCCGGCGGGCGATCGCGGGGTTTCCCGGCAAGGAAATTCTGGTTGGCGAGACGGGCTGGCCGAGCATGGGCCGAATGCGGGAGGGCGCACTGCCGTCACGAACCAACCAGGCGCGTGTTTTCTCCGAAATTCTAGCGCTTTCGCGACAGCAGAATTTTCGGGTCAATTGGATCGAAGCCTACGACCAGCCATGGAAACGCCAGTGGGAAGGTACCGTCGGCGGCCACTGGGGCCTGTTCGATGCCGATCAGCGCGCGTTGAAGTATCCCGCAGGTGGTGTCATTCGTGATTACCCCTTCTGGAAACTCCAGATGGGCGGTGGGTTGGCATTCTGTCTGTCGATCTACGCGGCGGCATTTCGCGGCGCGCGGCAAGGGCCGCGACCACCGAGCCCGACTCGCTGGTTGGCCGTTGCACTCGTCGCGGCAGTTTGTGGGGCATTGCTCGGCATGACGATCGAGAGACTGCTGCTGCAAAGTCTGGGAATCGGCGGATGGGTGAGGTCTGGCGCACTGTTCGCCGCAGCCATCGGCGCGCCGCTGATTTGCGCGCATGCCCTGATGGCTGGGCGCGCGCTTCCGGCATTCCTGGAGTTCATCGGACCAGGAAGCCGTTTGTGGTCTTCCAGATTGCCGCTCGCTTGCGGAGGCGTGCTGGTTCTGACGACGCTGGTGGCCAGCGAAACGGCGCTCGGCCTGGTGTTCGACCGGCGCTATCGCGATTTCGCTTTCGCTCCACTGACGATGGCTGTGTTGCCGTACCTGGTGCTCAGAGGTCTCAATCGGTCGCCGATCGATGGCACCCTCCCGCTGGCCGAGGCAGTGTTTGCCGCGCTGCTGGCCATGTCTGCAGCGTATATCGGGCTCAACGAGGGCTTCGAAAACTGGCAATCGCTGTGGACCTGCGCGGCGTATCTGATGCTGGGAATTGCACTATGGCGGGCCAAATCACCGATCGCGGATACCGGCGCCAAACAGGCCTGATCGACTGGTTCACCCTATGCATGCGTCCGAAGTGAGCCCAAAGAACCGGTTTCCACTTGACCTGAAAACGCTTTATGGTGCCGCTCGATTTCGCCATCGGCGGGATAAATTATCGATTATAGTCAAAGGCTTGTCGGAAGTCCGGGCTTTTGGAGGGTGGTTTGACGCGGTACATTTCGACGCGGGGGGAGGCCCCCACGCTAGGCTTCTGCGATGTGATGCTGACCGGGCTCGCCCGCGACGGCGGCCTCTACGTGCCCGAAACCTGGCCGCAGTTTTCGCCTGAGACCATCTCCGGGTTGTTCGGCCGGCCCTATTGGGAAGTTGCGGTCGAGGTGATCCGCCCCTTTGTCGGCGGCGAAATTTCCGATGCTGATCTCGGCCGCATGGCCAATGAGGCCTACGCCACCTTCCGCCATCCCGCCGTGGTTCCGCTTGACCAGATCGGACCGAATCAATTCCTGCTGGAGCTGTTTCACGGCCCGACGCTGGCGTTCAAGGACGTGGCGATGCAGCTGATCTCGCGGCTGATGGACCACGTACTGGCCAAACGCGCGCAGCGCACCACCATCGTGGTGGCGACCTCGGGCGATACCGGCGGTGCCGCGGTCGATGCATTCGCCGGCCTCGACAATGTCGATCTGGTCGTGCTGTTTCCGCATGGCCGGATCTCCGACGTGCAGCGGCGGATGATGACGACGTCGGGCGCGTCAAACGTTCATGCGCTCGCCATCGAAGGCCATTTCGACGATTGCCAGGCGATCGTGAAGGGACTGTTCAATCATCACGGCTTTCGCGATTCCGTTGCACTGTCCGGCGTCAATTCCATCAACTGGGCGCGGATCGTGGCGCAGGTGGTGTATTATTTCACCTCGGCGGTGGCGCTCGGCTCCCCCGCGCGCACGGTGGACTTCACCGTGCCGACCGGGAATTTCGGCGACATCTTTGCCGGCTACGTCGCCAAGCGAATGGGCCTGCCGGTGCGTTGGCTGCGGATCGCCGCCAACATCAACGATATCCTGCCGCGCACGCTGAAGACCGGCATCTACGAAGTGCGCGAGGTTCACGCCTCGGCCTCGCCGTCGATGGATATTCAGGTCTCCTCGAATTTCGAGCGGCTGTTGTTCGAGGCGAGCGGCCGCGATGCCGCCAGCGTGCGCCGGCTGATGGCGTCGCTGAAACAGTCCGGACGCTTCGTACTGCCCGACGCGACCCTGGCGGCGATCCGCGCTGAATTCGACGCCGGGCGCGCCGACGAGACCGAGACCGCCGCAGCGATCCGCGCCGCCTGGCGCGAGGCCGGCGATCTGGTCGACCCGCATACCGCAGTGGCGCTGGCGGTAGCGGATCGCGACACCCCGGATTCGACAATTCCCAACATCGTGCTGTCGACCGCCCATGCGGCGAAATTCCCCGACGCGGTGGAGGCGGCATGCGGCGTGCGTCCGGAACTGCCGTCCTGGCTCGAGGGTTTGATGAGCCGGCCGGAGCACATCACGGTCATGAAGAACGACCAGGTAGAAGTAGAACGATTCGTGCGCTCGGTCAGCCGCGCTGCGAAGCAAGGAGTTGCCGGATGAGCGTCGATGTCACCAAGCTTCCTTCCGGCCTCACCGTGATCACCGATTCCATGCCGCATCTGGAGACGGCGGCGCTCGGGGTGTGGACCGGTGTCGGCGGTCGCGACGAAAGGCCCAACGAGCATGGCATCTCGCATCTGCTCGAACACATGGCCTTCAAGGGCACCACGCGGCGCTCGTCGCGGGAGATCGTCGAGGAAATCGAGGCGGTCGGCGGCGATCTCAACGCCGGCACCTCGACCGAAACCACGGCTTACTATGCAAGGGTGATGAAGGCCGACGTGCCGCTGGCGCTCGACGTGCTCAG
>JAYSPJ010000662.1:0-1644 GCA_043722155.1 Bradyrhizobium sp. | reverse complement strand
GCATTGGGGAGTCTCCCCGCACCGCATTCCCTTTTGATCCCCAAGCAAAGGGAACCGTCGAGGATCATGTTAGAAGTTTGTCAAACTCGGAGTCAATCCCTCGAGGGTGCTCGGCTCCTGGATTGGACGGTGCGCTATTTTTGCCGCATGAGCTCTGTTGCCCGACATGAAATCATGTATCAGCACAGCGCAAGTGGCTGAGGGTTGTCGATGAGCGTCAGGGACGTCAGGGTGACAGCGGATATCGGGGCCGGGCGACGCGTCAGTGTGACGACGGCGCTCGTCGGCCTCGTGCTGCTGCTGGTGTTGATCTCGCTCGGCATCGGCCCGGTGCGGCTGTCGCCGCTGACGGTGATCGAGGCCCTGTTCGGCGGTGGCAGCGACGTGTCGCAGGTGATCGTGCGCGAGATCCGGCTGCCGCGCACCATTCTGGGGTTTGCGATCGGCGCGATCCTCGGGCTTTCTGGCGCGGCGCTGCAAGGGCTGCTGCGCAATCCACTGGCTTCGCCGTCGCTGTTCGGCGCACCGCAATCGGCTGCGTTCGGCGCGGTGCTGGTGATCGCGCTCGGGCTCGCCGACGTGCGGTCCTGGGCGCTGCCGGTCGCGGCCATCGCGATGGCCTTCGCTTCGGTGTTCGCGCTGCTCGCGATCGCCGGCCGCAACGCCGGGCTTCTGATTCTCATTCTGGCGGGCCTCGCGATCTCCAGCCTTGCGGGCGCCGCAACCGCGCTGGTGATGAACCTGTCCAGCAATCCGTTCGTGGTGCTGGAAATCGCGTTCTGGCTGCTCGGCTCGCTGGAAGATCGCAGCTTCCGCCATGTCATGCTGGCACTGCCGTTCATCGTCGCCGGCGCGGTCATTCTGTGGAGCCGGCGCAATGCCTTCCGCGCGCTCAGCCTCGGCGAGGAGACCGCGCAGAGCCTCGGCGTCGATGTCGGCCGGCTGCGGCTGGTGGTGATCGTGGGCGTCGCGCTCGGCGTCGGCGGCGCGGTCGCGGTGACCGGCACCATCGGCTTCATCGGTCTGGTGGCGCCGCATCTGATGCGGCCCTTGATCGGCCACGATCCGGCGCGGCTCCTGGTGCCGAGCGCGCTCACCGGCAGCGCGCTGCTGCTGGCGGCCGATATCGCGGTGCGCATCATTCCATCGAGCAGCGACATCAAGGTCGGCGTGCTGACCTCGATCATCGGCGTGCCGTTTTTCCTCTATCTGATCATGCGCGAGCGCCGCGCGCTCGGCGGAGCCGTGGCATGAGCGAATTAGCCTTCCTCACCGCGCAGAATCTCAACGTCGAATTGGCCGGACGTGCCGTGCTGAACGATATCGCGCTGTCGCTGTCGTCGGGGCATCTGGTCGCGCTGGTGGGGCCGAACGGCGCCGGCAAGACCACGCTGTTGCGCGCGCTGGCGGGACTGGTGCCCTCGGACGGCGCCATCCATGTCGGCGGCGCGGCGTTGTCGTCGCTGGCTTTGCGCGACCGCGCGCGGCGTTTCGCCTATCTGCCGCAGGGCCACATCGTGCACTGGCCGCTGCCGGCGCGCGATATCGTGGCGCTCGGCCGCTATCCGCACGGCGCGACCGACCCGGCGCGAATGTCACAGAAGGACAGCGAGGCGGTGCTGCGGGCGATGCTGGCGACCGATG
>JAYSPJ010000661.1:0-2542 GCA_043722155.1 Bradyrhizobium sp. | reverse complement strand
GCCAGATATCGTGGATCGAGGCGAATCCATCGAAAAGGACCTGTCGCACAACCACTGATTGTTGAGATCCGTTCCGCCAGGCTCCATTTCCCGCGATCGGCACGGGCAATGCGGTTCCGGTGGTCACTGCGGCACCCTGGTCGAATTTTTCCGGGCCGTATCTGGCTTCAACCCGCACCTGGGGCAGCAGGGTACTTTGCGTCTGTCGCATCTCGGATTCGGTGGCCCGGCGGTTCGCCGACGCCTCGCCCACACCGGGATTGGTCTGAACCGCCTGCTTCAAGGCATCGTTGATCGAGAACTCGGCCGCGCCAGCCGGGTTCAGGGCCAGAATGAGGCTCGCAATCGCGAAATATGATGCCGATTTCATTTTAGTTGCTCACTGAAGCTCGAAAACAGGCAATTCGCCGGGAATCTGGACATTTAAAACGAAGTGAAACGTATCAAAAGCGGGGCGGAATACCTATGACATTTCCGCCACACATCGGGCGAACTTTAAAACCTCCCGTTGTGACCTCAGGTCCCCGGAGAATGCATTTCCAGGGGCTTATTGCGGTGTAATACCGGCATCCTTGATGATCCGGCCCCATTTATCGATCTCGAGTTTGAGCAATCGCTCGAGCGCCGCGGGCGTCGCTTGTTCCTGCTCGACCGGAGCCATGCTGAGCTTGGCGAAGCGCTCGACCAAAGCGGGGTCCTTGAGCGCTTTTTGCAAGGCCTCAACGAGCGCATCCACGATCGGTTTCGGCGTGTCGCGCGGCGCATACAGTCCGTACCAGGTCGTGACGTCAAACCCCGGCACGCCGGCCTCCGCCGAGGTCGGCAGGTTCGGCAGGGTCGGTACGCGCTTCTTGCTGGTAATCGCATAGCCCTGGATGGTGCCGGCCTGGATATAGGGCGTCGGTCCGGTTGCCGGATCGCAATAGACGTCAATGTGACCCGCGATAATATCGTTCAAGGCCGGTCCGCCGCCTTTGTAATAGATCGGGGTGAGCTTGGCCCCGATCGCGCTCATGAACATCAGTCCGCACAGATGCGAAGCGGAGCCCAGGCCCACATTGCCGTAGGTGACCTTGTCGCCATGGGCGCGCACATAGGCGACCAGTTCTTTCAGATCCTTCGCCGGAAAGTTTGGACGCGCCACCAGGATCATCGGCACATCCGTGACGAGGCCGATCGGCGCGAAATCGCCGACCGGATCGAAGGGCAGCTTGGCATAGAGCGCAGGAGCCGTGGATTGTCCGACATGCATCAGCAGCACGGTATGGCCGTCGGGCGCGGCCCTGGCGACCCGGTTGGTGCCGAGGGTGCCGCTGGCGCCAACGACGTTTTCGATGACGACCGGCTGCTTCAGCGTTGCGCTCATCGAAGTTCCGAGCAGGCGGGCGATCACATCGCCCGGCCCGCCGGCCGAGAACGGAACAACGAGGGTGATCGGCCGGCTCGGATAGTCCTGCCCGAGCGTCGGCAGTATCGGCGACAGCAGCAGCGATAATAGAATTGCTCTGACGAACCTCATTGCCATTTTCCTATCCGCCGCGCGGGCTGTTGAAAGTGTCGATCCGGCCAAGCACGGTTATCCATCCGGGATCGCCTTTTCCTCCGGCGCGGATGATCGTTCGATCATGTTGAGTGCGGCCACTGCCGCCGCCCTCACATGATCGACGCAGCACCGCTCGGCGAGGTCGGGGTCGCCATTCTGGATCGCGCGCCAGATCGCGGTGACCTCGCGCAAACTCTTGTTGATCCGTTTCGGATGCGACATCGAGGTAATCTGCAGCAGCGTGATGCGGTCATGAAGTGGCCGAAGCATTCGCTCGACGAACGTATTCTGACAGCCGCCGATCAGCGCCGCATAGAACTCCGTCTTGGCCTCGAGGGCGGTCAACAGGTCGGCTTCCGCGAACGCAGCCTTCAACCTGGCGAGAGCATCTCCGATCCGGCGCACGACGGCGGGATCACGCAGACGCGCGCATTCACGTCCGGCAAATCCTTCGAGAACCGCGCGAGCGGCGTAGAGCTGCTTTGCTTCCTCGAGACTGATGGTGCTGACGACGGGTCCGCGATGGGCGACCGTGCTGACCAGGCCGTCAGCCTCCAGCAGCCGCAGCGCTTCGCGAATAGACGGCCGGCTCACGCCCGTCATCTCGCACAGCTCGCGTTCGATCAGGCGCTGGCCCGGCTTCAGGGTCCCGGACATGATCGCTTCGCGAGCCGATCGTGTTCCGGCCCGAAATCATACGTTTGCGCGCGAAGGTGACCGCGGAACTGGACGCTGCCCTGCCGGATGGCGCCGCGCGCGTCAGCATTCGCACCGGTTCCGGCAAGATACTCAGTGAGCAAGTCATGTCCGCAAGGGGAAGCCTCGCTAATCCGCTTTCGGATGGCGATATCGAAGCCAAGCTGCGCGAATGCGCGCGGTCGGGTGAAACGGCATGGAATCCGGAGCGGCTGATCGACGCCGTGTGGCGTCTCGAGACGCTTCCGGATATTGCGGTGCTGATGAGCTCAGCCGGCGGCGGTTCATTGCCCGGACTTCGGT
>JAYSPJ010000660.1:0-2821 GCA_043722155.1 Bradyrhizobium sp. | reverse complement strand
AGCGCAGCTCGTCACCAACATGGACGGCCTCGAATGGAAGCGCAGCAAGTGGAATTTCGTTCTTCGGCGCTGCGCCCGGTTCACCGAGCTTCTCGGGGCGCGCTTCAGCGACGCCCTGATCGCCGACAACGAGGCGATCCAGAGCTACCTGCTGGAGCAATACGGCAAGGACAGCTTCTTCATTCCGTATGGCGCCCAGCCGGTGACCATGCCCGCCGACGATGCCCACCTGCGCCGCCGGGGGCTGGTCGTGAACGGGTACTACATGCTCATTGCGCGCATGGAGCCGGAAAACAACATCGAAATGATCCTCGACGGCTACGTCCTGTCCGGCGCCGAACGTCCGTTCGTGGTGGTCGGCAAGACCACCACGCGCCATGCCGCCAGCCTGGTCGAGAAGTACCAGAGCAATGCACGGATCCGCTTCGTCGGCGGCATCTACGACTACGCCGAGCTGAGCGCGCTGCGCTGGGACTCGTCGATGTACTTCCACGGGCACTCCGTGGGCGGCACCAATCCGTCACTGGTCGAAGCCATGGCTTCGAACGCGTTCATCGCGGCGCACGACAATCCCTTCAATCGTGCCGTGCTCGAATCGAACGCGCGGTATTTTGCGAGTGCGCGCGACGTGGCCGACATCCTCGGGCGTGACCATTCCGACGCGCGTGCACCGTTCCTCGCGGCGAATCACGTCAAGGTTGCCAGCGTGTACAACTGGGAAAAGGTTGCGGCCGAACACCTGCGGGTCTTCGAAGTGCTGCTGGGGCGAACCTGACCAGCGGATGATTGCGCGGGCATCACGCGGCTCCGCCGGCGCGGCCGACAAGCGCTTCCGCCACCACGTCGAGTTCCGAAGGCGTGTTCACGTTCACGTAGGCACCATCGAACATCACGGCCCGCAGTGGCGTGCCGCTGTCGATGATGGTCTGCAGGACATCGGTGATCTCGAGTTCGTTGGTGCGTCGCGATGGCGCCGTGCGGCGGATATGATCGAACACGCCGGTCTGAAAAAAGTAGAACCCCATTCCGCAGAATTCGTTGGCCACGACCTGCGGTTTCTCTTCCACGGCGACAACGCGCTCTGCGTCCAGTGTCACTGCATAGTTGCGGCGCACGGATTCGGGCCGGGCACCGCGCTGCACGCCGATGCCGTAGTCGAATGCGCCGGAAAACTCGAATGTCCCTCTGCAGAAACAGTCGCCCAGAGCGACCATGAAGGGCGCGTCGATGAGCTGTTCGGCGCACAGCAGGCCATCGGCGATGCCGCGCAGCGCCGGCGGTTCGACGAAGCGTGCGTTGATCGGCAGACGAGCGACGTAGTCGATCACGGTCTCCTTGCCGGTCTTCACCACGAAGATGAAGTCATCGGTGTAGGCCCGCCAGTAGTCGATCACGTGGCCGAGTACCGGGGCTCCCTGGACGCCCGCCATGCTCTTGTGGCCGGTGGCCCCGGCGAAGCGGCTGCCGCGGCCACCGCACATGACCACGCAGCGCATGCCACGGGTGGTTTGCGTACCGCCGAAAGGATTCACGAAACGGCCTCGACGGGTGCGCTGGCATCCGCATCGACCAGCGACTCGTAGAGCCCGACCGTCTTGCGGTTGATGACGGCGGGATCGAAAAGATGTGCTGCGCGTGCGCGCGCCGCCTCACCCATCGCGCCGACCGCCGCAGGATCGGCCATCGCGAAGCGGATCTTCGCGGCAAACTCCGGCGCATCGTCGCGGTTCGCCAGCAGGCCGCTCCGGTAGTCCTCGACGAAGTGCCGGATGCCGCCTATCCGGGACGCGAGTACGCACGCACCGGCAGCCATTGCTTCGGTCAGGATGACCGGCGACATGTTTTCCCACTGCTCGGGCACGGTGACCAGAAAGGCGCCTTGCAGTTCGCGCACGAGATCGGCACGCGATACCTTGCCGCGAAAACGCACGCGGTCGGCGAGCCCGAGTTCACGCACCCGGCGCTCGATCATGGCCTGATAGCCGGCATTCGCGGGCATGCCCAGAACATCGAGTCGCAGCGACGGGAATTCGCCGGCGACGAGGCCGAGCGCCTCGACCACCACATGCAGACCTTTTCGGTGTTCGACCCAGCCCACATAAAGAAGGCGCCCCGTTTCCGGCACGCCTTGCCGACGACTTGCGGCGGCCTGCCTCCAGATGTACTGCGGAATGACGGCGATGCGCGAGTCCTGCACGCCATGCTGCACCAGCAGTTCGCGCGAGGCCTCCGAGAGCACGACCAGACGGTCGACACTGGCGACCGGTCGCGCGAAGCGCCCCGGGCGCGAAGCGAACAGGACACGCTTCACCGGCTCGAGCGCCCGCGCCCGACGCACGCCGATGCAATCCACGCAATGCTCGCCGTGGCCTCGCACGCACAATTCATTGCCGCTGGTCAGGAGCATGAAGGACGGGCAGAACACCCAGTAGTCGTAGATCGACCAGACCGATGGAACCCCCGCAGCCCGGGCAGTCCGGACCACTGACAGGCCCGAAAAGTGCAGGTTATGAAAATGCACGACGTCGGGGCGACGGCGCTCGATGATGGCGGCGACACCCGACGCCGCCAGCGGATCGGAGGGAAAATAAAGCTGCTTGACCGCGTAGGCCAGTCGCGGTGCGAAACGATCGAGGTTGCCGTATTCGTGATGGTGCGACCAGGCGCTTCGCACCTGCCGGTTCTGGATGGGAAGCGTGGCGACTTCGACGTCGAGCCCGAAGGCGACCTGTTCCTCGATGACTCGCTGGGTGGCGAACTCGGCGCCGCCCGCAATATGGTGCAGGCCCGGAAGGAAATCCGCCACGTGTAGGACTCTCAT
>JAYSPJ010000659.1:0-8042 GCA_043722155.1 Bradyrhizobium sp. | reverse complement strand
CTGGTCTTCGGTCTCGATGACGCGCAGCATCACCACGCCGCCGCCGACGCGCATCGCCCAGCGGCTGGCGTAGTAGACCGCGCGGTCCCATTCCGCGGTGTCGTCAACGATGACCAGGCATTTCGGCTTGTGACCCGTCTCGTAGCTTCGTCGCTGGGTGGTCATGCATGTCCCGATGCTGCGCCAAACCGACGCATGCTGCCACGGCGCAGCCATGCTCCACAAGCGGCGTCAAGACCGCGCACGACGTCAATTGTGGCAGCGCGTGAAGATGTCGTTCTCAAAACTCGCAACGACGACGGTGCGCGCCCTCTCCCATGGGGAGAGGGTTGGGGTGAGGGGGTACGGTCTGGCGGTGGATCCTAACCCCTCACCCGGATTGCTTCGCAATCCGACCTCTCCCCATGGGAGAGGTGAAGTTCCCGGCTTCGACGGCTCACCAAGGCCTTAGCGCTTGCTGACGAAACCGACGATGTCCCGGGTCGCTTGCATGGTTTCGGCGGCGATCACGCGGGCGCGCTCGGCGCCGTCGACCAGGATCGAATCGACGTGGCCGGGGTCCGCCACCAGCCGCTTCATCTCGGAGGCGATCGGCGACAGTCTGGCGACGCAAAGCTCGACCAGCGCATTCTTGAAGTTCGAGAATTGCCCGCCGCCGAATTCGCCGAGCACCGCGGATTTGGGCTTGCCCGACAGGGCGGCGTAGATCCCGACCAGATTGTCGGCTTCGGGGCGGGTCTCGAGCCCCTTTTCCTCGGACGGCAACGGCTCCGGATCGGTCTTCGCCTTGCGGATCTTCTGCGCGATGGTGTCGGCGTCGTCGGTGAGATTGATCCGCGAATTGTCCGAGGAATCCGATTTCGACATCTTCTTGGTGCCGTCGCGCAGTGACATCACCCGGGTCGCGGGCCCGGTGATCAGCGGTTCCGGCTGCGGAAAGAACAGCCCGTCGCCAAAGCCGTGGCGGCGGATCGAATCGCCGAAATCATTGTTGAATTTCTGCGCGATGTCGCGCGACAGCTCGAGGTGCTGCTTCTGATCGTCGCCGACCGGCACGTGGGTGGCGCGATACACCAGGATGTCGGCCGCCATCAGCACCGGATAATCGTAGAGTCCGACCGACGCATTCTCGCGATCCTTGCCGGCCTTGTCCTTGAACTGCGTCATGCGGTTGAGCCAGCCGACCCGCGCCACGCAATTGAAGATCCACGCCAGTTCCGCGTGCTCGTGCACCTGGCTCTGGTTGAAGACGATGTGCTTGTTCGGGTCGATGCCGCTGGCGATGAAGGCCGCGGTCACTTCGCGGGTATTGCGCGCGAGTTCGGTCGGGCCGCCCCACACCTCCACCGGTTGCGTGATGGCGTGCATGTCGACCACGCAATACAGACAGTTGTGGGTCTCCTGCAATTTCACGAAGTTGACGATCGCGCCGAGGTAATTGCCGAGATGCAGATTGCCCGTCGGCTGGACGCCCGAAAATACCCGTTCAACCATCGCCATTGCCAGCTTCCCGCGGATGTCATTCGTTTCGCGCCGTCCATTGCCAATAGGCGCGACGCGCCGTCCATTGCCACGTGGACCTCAGTCGCGCAAGCCGGGAGCCTTGCTTTGCCGGATCGCGGCCGCCGCTTCGGCCCAGCTGGTGACGCCGAACAGGGCCAGAAGCAGGCCGTAAATCGCCATTCCGCCCGGGATCAGCACCCCCAGCAGCGCGGCCTGCGCGAGGCCATGCGCGGTCGCGGTCATGGGCAAGGCGAATGTCGCCGTCAGCCACAACAGCCCGCCCATCGCCATCGCAGCGACCGCGATGCGCGGCAGCCGCCGGCGCGCCGCGGCGTCGATCGAAAAGCCGAATGTCGAAGCGCCGCGCCGGATCAGGCTGAACGCGCTGCTCCAGGCCCCGAGCGCGATCGCGGCGGCGATGCCGCCGGCACCGAACACATGGCCGAGCACCACGGCCAGCACGATCGCGACCAGCAATCCCGTGCATGTCGCGAGCAGCGGCGTGCGCGTGTCCTCGCGCGCGAAAAAGGCCGGCGACAGCGCCTTGACCAGCACCTGCGCGGGCAGCCCGAGCGCCAGCCACATCAGCGCCTGCGCGGTGGCCGCGGTATCGCCTGACGTGAATGCGCCGTGCTGGAACAGCAGGCGCACGATCGGCTCGCTGAGCGCGATCAATCCCAGCGTCGCCGGCAGGGCGAGGCCGGCGGCGAGTTCGAGCCCGCGCGACTCGGCATGCGCGATGGCGCGGCGATCGTCGGCGCGCATGCCGCGCGTCAGTTCGGGCACCAGCACGCTGCCCATGGCGACGCCGACGATGCCGAGCGGCAGTTCGATCAGGCGATTTGCAAAATACAGCCACGACACCGCCGAGGGCGACGACGACGCGATCACTGCGCCGGCCAGCACGAGCAATTGCGGCGAGGCGTTGGCGATCATGCCGGGAATCGCCTTAGCCAGAAAGCCGCGCATTGGCGGGTCGAACGCGATGCGCAGCGGCGTTGCGATGCCGCCGCCATGCGATACCAGAATCAGCAGTTGCAGCAGCCCGGCCAGGCCGACCGTGGCGGCAATGACCAGCGCGGCGAAGCCGGCATCCTGCCGCCGGAAGAGCAGCGCCGCCATGACGCCGATCAGCGCGAGGTTGAACAGCAGCGGCGAGAACGCGGTCAGCGCAAAACGCCCTTGCGCATTCAGCAGCGCCATCATCACCGTGACGGGACCTGCGAAGGCGAGATAAGGCAGCATCAAGCGGGCATCGTCGACCGCCAGTTGCAGCGTTGCGGTTGCGGCAAAGCCCGGTGCCAGCGCGGTCATCACCAGCGGCATCAGCAGCCCGATCAAGGCCGCCGCCGCCACCAGCGCGGCGCTGACGGTGCCGAGCACGCTTCCCGCGAAGGCCGCGGCGGCGACAGCGCCTTCGGCGTCGCGCACGCGCAGCCAGGCCGGCACCAGGGCCGCGTTCAGCGCCCCCTCGGTCAGCAGTCGTCGCACGACATTGACCCCCTGAAACGCCACCAGGAAGGCGTCGGCGACCGGGCCCGCGCCGAGCAGCGCCGCCAGCATCGCATCGCGCGCGAAGCCGAGCAGCCGCGAGGCCAGCGTTCCCGAGGATACCGTGAGGAAGGAGCGGATCATCGGGGCGTGTATAGAGCATGATCCGGAAAAGTGGGCACCGGTTTTCCGATCAGATCATGCTCGAACAAACGGCTCGTCGCTTGCTGGCGCGGGGTCGATCGTGATAGGCCGCTGCACCTTCTCCCGCCGTTGGACCGGATTTTCCGCACGCCCGCAATTGCCGCAACAGGACGGATCGATGACCACAGCGAAATACGACGTTCTCGGGATCGGCAATGCGATTTTCGACGTCCTGGTGCAGACCGACGAGGGCTTTCTCGCCCGCCACGGCATGACCAAAGGCGGCATGGCGCTGATCGACGAGACCCGCGCGCTGTCGATCTACAGCGACATGGGCCCGGCCACCGAAATGTCCGGCGGCTCGGCGGCGAACACCATCGTCGGCGTGGCCAATCTCGGCGCGCGCGCCGCCTATGTCGGCAAGGTCCGGGACGACCAGATCGGCCGTCTTTATACCCACGACATCCGCGCCGCCGGGGTCGCGTTCGAGACCCGGCCCGCGGCCGACGGTCCCGCCACCGGCTGCTCCTACATTCTGGTGACGCCGGACGGCGAGCGCACCATGAACACCTATCTCGGCGCCGCGCAGGAACTGACATCGGCCGATATCGACGCCGCCCAGGTCGCGGCATCGAGCGTCGTCTATCTCGAAGGCTATCTCTGGGATCCCTCGAGCGCCAAGGAAGCCTTCGTCAAGGCCGCGACCATCGCGCATGGCGCCGGCCGCCAGGTGGCGCTGACGCTGTCGGATTCATTCTGTGTCGATCGCTACCGCGACGAGTTCCTCGACCTGATGCGCAAGGGCACCGTCGATCTCGTCTTCGCCAACGAGGCCGAACTGCATTCGCTGTACCAGACCTCGGATTTCGACACCGCGCTGACGCAATTGCGCAAGGACACCAAACTCGGAATCGTCACCCGCAGCGAGAAGGGCTGCGTGGTGGCCTCGAAAGACGGCGTCGCAGCGGTGCCGGCATTCCCGATCGACCGCATGGTCGACACCACGGGCGCCGGCGACCTGTTCGCCGCCGGCTTCCTGTTCGGTCTGGTGCGCGGCGCCGGCCATGAAAATGCCGGACGATTGGGCGCGCTCGCCGCCGCCGAGATCATCCAGCACATCGGCGCGCGGCCGCAGGCCTCGCTGAAGGAACTGGCGCAGCAGAACGGGCTGCCGGTGTAGGGGCGTCTGGAGCCGGGCGCGCACCCTCAACGCGCCATGCCCGGGCTTGACCAGGCTTGACCCCGAGCATCCACATCTTGCTTGAAAGATCATGATATTCTTCCTATGATATACATTGAATATTGTATATCTTCAGGAGGCGGTCATGATGGTTTCCAGATGGGGCAACAGTCTTGCGGTCCGATTGCCCAAGGCGCTGGTCGAGCAACTCGGCCTTGCTCCTGGTGACGAGTTGAACGTGGTCGAGGCTTCGAAGCAGCAGCTTGCCGTCGAGAAAATCGACAAGCGCGCCGAGTTCCTGAAGCAGATGCAGCAGTTCAGGTGGCCTGCTCCCGAAGGCTACAAGTTCGACCGTGACGAGGCCAACGAGCGGTGACGCCGTTCTTCGATACCAACGTCCTCGTCTATGCGTTTCTCGATGTCGCCAGGCGAGAACGCGCGGTGGATTTGATCGCTTCCGGCGGGGTCATCAGCGCGCAGGTGCTGAACGAGTTCGCCAATGTCGCGCGGCGCAAGCGCGAGCGCGACTGGCCCGACATCGAGCGCGCGGTGTCGGTCATTCGCACCCGTTTCCCGGAGGTCATGCCGCTGACCGCGGACACCCACGCCGCCGCGCTCGGTCTCGCGCGCGACCATGGCCTCGCCTTTTACGATGCGCTCATCGTCGCCTCCGCGGTCGAGGCGGAGTGCGACCTTCTCTACAGCGAGGACATGCAGCATGGCCGCAAATTCGGCGGCCTCACCATCGTCAACCCTTTCTTGGAAAGCGCGCCGTGAAAGCCCAGGCCCTCGCGCGGCTGCCGGGGCTGTTGGATGAATTGACCGATACGCTGGTAGCATGATATATATCATTCGGTATCTATCAATCAGCGAGCAAAACCCATGCGTGCCATCGCCAAACTTTTCACCCATGGTCGCAGCCAGGCTGTTCGGCTTCCGAAGGAATTTCGTTTCGAGGGCAAGGAAGTCCGGATCAGCAGGATCGGCGACCGGGTGATTCTCGAACCGATCGGCGAACTGAGGCCGATGCCGTGGGATCAGATCGACCGGCTCGGCGACACGCCCTTCATGCCCGAGGGGCGTGACCAGCCCGCAATGCCCTCTGACCGGGTGGTGTTCGACGAATGATCCATCTCGACACCAATGTCGCGATCGCCTTGCTGAACAACCGGCAACCCCAAATTCGCGTCCGGTTCGATGCCGCGCGGGCGACGACCGCGCTCGGGATGTCCGTCATCGTCTATCACGAACTCATGTACGGCGCGGCGAACAGTGCGCGGAGCCGCGAAAATCAGGAAAAAGTGTCGGTATTCGTCGCAGCCGGCAATTTCATCCTGCTGGCTCTCACCGAGGAAGACGCCCGCGAAGCCGCCGATATCAGGGCGCATCTCAAACGGCGGGGCGAGCCGATCGGCCCTTACGACGTGCTGATCGCGGCGCAGGCCCGGCGCACCGGATCGACGCTGGTCACGGCGAACACGGATGAATTCCAGCGCGTACCGGGACTGGTCATAGCGGATTGGTCGGCGTGATGGATGCTGCGCTGGTACCGAGAAACGATGACGCGGCGGAGGGGCCTTGGGCGCTTCCGGAGGGGTGGTGCTGGGTAGCGCGCGGCGCGTCACCACCTCGAACAAGCAGTTGAATTTCCTGCAGCACATCATGACCGTGCTGCCGCCGCCCGACGAGGTCGCGGCCGAAATCGTCGAAAGCCTGGAATTGGCGCTCGACCGCTTCCGCAATGTGGCCAAGGCACTGGGCGAGGGGCCGGTTTGAGCGATATCGGTGCAGCGCGCAGTCGTGGTTCTATGATACCTTTCTGCAATGAGATGGTATCAGGGTAGGTTTCGTCAGCCGCGAATCTTACTGTGCATGGGGTTGTTTTCGCTTTTTTGGTGAGGCTGCCGCGGCAGGCGCTGCGCCGTGTCCGGGATACCGGATCGTTGGCGCCTCGCCCCAACCCCAACCCGTCATGCCCGGGCGGATCGCGCCGCGAGAATGCGGAACCATGCTGTCTGTAAACCTGAACCCTCTCGCGTCGTCCCTGCGAACGCAGGGACCCATAACCCCGGTCGACTGAGGAAACGGCGCAGTGGTTCAACGCGCCCGTTAACACCACCTGCAACATCGACGGCACGGCGTATGGGCCCCTGCGTTCGCAGGGACGACGCTGAGAGATGACGCCCCGAACCCTTCACGCCGTCTTCGCCGCCTTCAACCCGAGCTTCGTCTCGACCGCATCGCGCATCAGGAATTTCTGGATCTTGCCGGTGACGGTCATCGGAAACTCGTCGACGAATTCGATGTAGCGAGGAACCTTGTTGTGCGCGATCTGCCCCTGGCAGAAGCCGCGGACCTCGTCTGATGTCAGGGTCTCGCCGGGACGCACCCTGATCCAGGCGCACAGCTCCTCGCCGTAGCGCGCGTCGGCGACGCCGAAGATCTGCACGTCCTGAATCTTGGGATGGCGGTAGAGATATTCCTCGATCTCGCGCGGGTAGAGGTTCTCGCCGCCGCGGATCACCATGTCCTTGATGCGGCCGACGATGTTGCAATAGCCCTCTTGGTCGATGATGGCGATATCGCCGGTATGCATCCAGCCCGAGGCATCGAGCACGTCGGCGGTCTTCTCGGGCTCGTCCCAATAGCCCAGCATGACGCTGTAGCCGCGGGTGCACAGTTCGCCGCGTTCGCCGCGGGGCACGATGCGGCCCTCGCGATCGACCACCTTGACCTCGACATGCGGATGGATGCGCCCGACGGTGGAGACCCTTCGCTCCAGCGGATCGTCGGTGGCGCTCTGGAAGCTGACCGGGCTGGTTTCGGTCATGCCATAGGCGATGGTGACGTCGCGCATGTTCATGGCGTCGTTGACGCGCCGCATCACCTCGATCGGGCAGGGCGCGCCCGCCATGATGCCGGTGCGCAGCGACGACAGGTCGAACTTTGCAAATTCGGGATGGTCGAGCTCGGCGATGAACATGGTGGGCACGCCGTACAGCGCGGTGCATTTCTCCCGCTCCACGGTCTGCAGCGTCGCCAAGGGATCGAAACCCTCGCCGGGATAGACCATCGTGGCGCCCGAGGTGACGGCGGCGAGATTGCCCATCACCATCCCGAAACAGTGATAGAGCGGCACCGGGATGCAGATGCGGTCGGCCTCGGTGAGGCGCATGGCGCGGCCGACGAAATAGCCGTTGTTGAGGATGTTGTGGTGCGTCAGCGTGACGCCCTTGGGCGATCCTGTCGTGCCGCTGGTGAACTGGATATTGACGGCATCGTCGAACTGCAGGGTGTTGGCGAGGCTTGCGAGTTCGTCGCGGTGGCGCGCGCCGCCCATGCCGGCCACCGCCTCGAACGCAAGGGTGCCTGATGCGGCCGGGCCGCCGATCTGGATCACCGCGCGCAATTGCGGCAGCCGCGCCGCATGCAATTCGCCCGGCGAAGCCGTCGCCAGTTCCGGCAGCAGCGCGTTCAGCATCTCCATGTAGTTACTGGTCTTGAACGCGGTTGCCGTGACGATCGCGGCGCAGCCGACTTTTGCCAATGCGAATTCCAGCTCGCTGAGGCGGTAGGCGGGGTTGATGGTGACGAGCACGAGCCCGGCCTTGGCAGCGGCGAACTGCGTCAGCGTCCATTCCGGCCGGTTCAGCGACCACACCCCGATGCAGGCGCCGCGTTCCAGCCCGAGCGCGAGAAAGCCCGCGGCCAGCGCATCGACCCG
>JAYSPJ010000658.1:0-2520 GCA_043722155.1 Bradyrhizobium sp. | reverse complement strand
GTCCTTCGAAAAAACGAAAGCACCACTTTGGTAAACGATGCCGCCTGAACTTACGCTAGATGCTCGAGGCGGCGGCTTGAGATCTATTTCTTGTGCTTTGACCGGAGTTACAATAGCAAAACAAGCCAAGATCAGGCATACAGCGATAATACTGCGCCAGCGGCTTGGTGCAGTTAAAAGCTGCTTATACAGGTATAACAGCCGTCGCATTAATTGGATTTCCAGCTTGAGATTTAAGTAAGGCGAAAAGCTATATTATTTCAATCATTATCGATGATGGTGCCTGTGGCCTGACCGTCGTTGATGGATGCGCCGCCCGTCGGAGAGGTCAGCGTGACGAGGACCGTCTCGCTGCCTTCGACAATGGTCTCGTCGATGGTGGCGATCGCGATGATTTTGGCAGTCTCGCCCGGAGCGAACGACAGCGTGCCCGAGGAAGCGGTGTAGTCCGATCCCGCTGTGGCCGTCCCGTTTGAGGTCGCATATGTGGCGCCGACCGCGCTCCCGGTCGAACCCCATCTGGTGACGGTGAACGTCAAGACCCCACCCTCAGTCACCGACGTGTCTGCAATCGAGAAGGCCGGCGCGCTGGCGCTCGTCCCGACGGTCACGTTGGACCGATTGCCGGCACTGTCGTAGCTATAGCCCTCGAACGTCCCATTGTTGACGGCACCCGAGCGGCTGACGCTCGTCACCCGGCCAAGCGCATCATAATTATAGGCGATGGTTTCCGATGCCGACGCCGGCGACACGATCCCGCACAACAGGATGACGCCAATCCCCAATCGAGCCGAGCGGATCATTTGTCCGCCCAACGCAAAATAGCGAAGCTACTGAGGTCGTCAATCGCCAAAAGCGAACTGAGCCCTAGTCCAAGCATCGTCACACGACCCAATTCGCAAAGCGGGAAACTTAGAAGATCGGCAGTTCACAATGCAGATTTCCTGCACCAGCCGAGCAAACCGATGCCCCACAAAGCCCCTAGTCTAAACACCAACGTATCGAACCCTTCACCTGCGTCAATGTAAAAAGCGAAACACGTACGCCAAAATTATCGTTTCGCGATCGGACAGAGGACACAGGCCAAAGCTCTAGTCATTCGGCGAGGATGCGATCAATTGCGAGAGGGCCAGCTTCAATGTTCTGCCCTGATAATGCGAATCTCAGAAACGCCACGAACCCCGTCGTTTCGCTGCAGCTGATCGTTGGTTCGTCGAGCGCCGGTGCGTCGTGACACTCGATCGCGCCGCCACGTGTTTCGATCCATAGCTCCCTCGGCCGATTGACAAAGATGTCGGTGATATCAGGCCGGGCGAGCAGCTCAGCTAAAGGCGCGAGATATGCGTCGAGGAAGACGCCGACCAAGCCGGAGGGTCTCACGGTGCCAAGTCCACGTCCGGGAAATCGAGGTCGCGGGCTACGAATACATCGACGCTGGCCCCTTACTTGACGCCTAGCGTGCTCTTCGATGGCGTGGAGCTCGGGGGCAATCGAACCGATCGAGGTAGAGTCGCTCAGGACGACCGTATTCGAGTAGCTCCGCGTCGCAAGTCCAGCTCCCACGTTCATCGCCGTTTGCAAGAGATTGGCTGAGGTCGCAGCGATTGCTGACCACAGCTGCGCAGGAATGGTCCCGTCCGAGCGGATTGCCCGTCCCAGCTCGGCGGCAAGGACGACCGAGGTGGCCTCGGGTGGCGCAAGCTCGCATGATTCCAGGAGCAGGTGGCACGTCGTCGTAAGGACGTGGACGAGGTCGAGACGCAAGTTTTGAACCGCATGGCGGTTCGTGTCGAACGACAGGCCCTCGTCGACCATCGGTGTCAGGGCACGTCGGAGCGCGATCAATTCGCTCAGCGCCAGTTGTTCGACGAGCCGCGGTAAGTTGCGAGAAAGCTCACCACCAGAGCTTCGCGTCTCAGGCACCCAGCTCAATGCGTCGACGAGTTGTTTGACTGTCATGCTTGATGGGAAGAGCCGGTGCATTATGATGCGGGCAAAGGGCCTCTTGAACGGACCGGCGGCGCTAATCGAGTCGGCGATCGCCTCCACTTCCGGATCGTTGAGGGCGACCAACGCGTCGAGAGCGGCCACGCGCTCGAAGGTTACGAGCGTTGAATCCCAGACCGCCCGACGCGCGAACGACGCGCAGCCCTGAAAGCGGGCATGTTCGATGAGGTCGAGCATGGCTTGCCGAACTTCGGGATTCTCGATGTCATCGAACTGGCTGGCAACAACCGGCCCGAGATCTTGGTGGGCAAAGCGATGGATCTGGATAGTCTCCGTGCACGTCTAATGCTCTTCCTGAAGAAGCGTTGACCGGCTCCACCCTATGAAGATGGGAAGTCGTCCGATCCGAATACGGCGTTCACCCAGCTATACACGAACAGCATTCGGGTTGCCGTACTCGGGGTTCTGATTTTGCGCTTATGACAGTACCCCGGCCGCTGAATGGGCAGCTTGTGACGTGTCGCCTGGCCCGCGGCGTGAAGGCGCAGCAGAACGCGGTTGGCGGTGCTAAGC
>JAYSPJ010000657.1:0-4076 GCA_043722155.1 Bradyrhizobium sp. | reverse complement strand
CCCATTGGGAGAGGTCGGCGCGTCGCGCCGGGTGAGGGGTTACAGTCGATAGACCGTAACCCCTCACCCGGCCCTCTCCCAACGGGAGAGGGAGCGCACCGCCGTTGTAGCGGCAGCGCACGCTAACGAGACTTCCTCACCACCAGCGCGTCCACGATCGTCACGCCTTGCCCGTCCGGATGCACCAGCACCGGGTTGATCTCGATCTCGGAAATCTCCTGGGCGTGTTGCGCCGCCAGCACCGAGATCTGCGAAATCAGCTGCGACAGCGCCGCAACATCGGCTTTCGCGGCCCCCCGAAATCCAGTGAGCAACGGTGCGGCCTTCAATTCGGCCAGCATCGCGGATGCCTCGGCCGGGCTCACCGGCGCCGGCCGGTAGATCACGTCGCGGAACAATTCCGTGGTGACGCCGCCGAGGCCGACCATGATCATCGGACCGAACGTTGCATCCAGCAGGGTGCCGACGATGATCTCGACGCCCTTGTTCGCCATCGGCCCGACCAGCACGCCCTGGATATCGGCGTCCGGCCGGTGCCGCCGCGCGCTGTCCATCAGCGCCTCATAGGCCAGAAACACCTCGCCCTTGGTCGTGATGTTGACGCGCACGCCGCCGACTTCGCTCTTGTGCGGAATATCGCGCGACTGGATTTTTGCCACCAGCGGAAAGCCGACCCGGGCGACCGCGGCATCCAGCGCGCTTTTCTCGCTCACCAGCACTTCATCAGGCAGCGCAATGCCGGCCGCGCGCAGCAGGGACTTGCTGTCGTGTTCGGACAACGTTGCGGATTTCAGATGCGCCGAAATATCGCGCGACGGCGACGCCGCCGCGTCGGCCTTTGGTGCGAGCTTGAACCGGGCGCGCTCGACCATCCGCCGCATCGCGACGCCGGCATGGGTCAGTCCGGACAGCACCACGGCGCCGGAGGCCGCCAGTTCGCCGCGCGCGAAGGCCGACGGCAGCGTGTACGAATAGAACACGACCGGCTTGTGCCGCGCATCGATCACCGGTTTCAACTCGGCCCGCTTGAACGGCATCCGCGTATCGCTCGACAGCGACAGCACCACCAGGATGGCGTCGACCTCATCGGAAACGCTGAGCAGGTCGATGCTCTTCTGCAGCCCGCCGGAGTGCACGCCCTGCGCGGTGACGTCGATCGGATTGCTCGCGGCGCCATAGGACGGCAGCAGTTTCTTGATTTCCGTCTGGATCGCCTGCGACAGTTCCGGCACCTGCAGGCCCTGCAACGCGACCGTATCCGCGCCCCAGATGCCGGCGCCGCCGGACACCGTGAGCACGGCGACGCGGTCGCCTTTCGGCAGCGGGTTGGTGGTGAGCAAAGCGGCGATCGTCACGGCCTCGTCGAGATCGTTGGAAACGATGAAGCCGTACTTCGCAAACACCGCGTCATAGGCCGCCGACCACCCGGCCATGCTGGCGGTATGCGAGGCGGCGGCGCGCTCGCCGGCGCCGGAGCGGCCGACTTTCGTCACGATGACGGGTTTTCCGATCTCCGCCGCACGCTGGGCCGCGGCGAGGAATTTGTCGACGTCCCGGATGCCCTCGATGAACAACAGGACAACGTCGGTGGAGGCATCCTGCACCATATAGTCCAGGAACTCGCCGGCGCCCAAATCCGACTCGTTACCGGCACTGATGACGTAACTGAGCGCGATGCCGAGCGCCTTGGCGCGGTGATAGATCGCAAAGCCGATGCCGCCGCTTTGCGCGACGATGCCGATCCGGCGCTGGCCCACGACCAGCTGCGGCGCGTCCGGCTTGACGTCGACGGTCGGGCTGAAGGTCGCGGCGACGCGCTGGACCTGGCTGTAAAAGCCTTCCGCGTTGGGGCCGGAAATCCGCATCCCGGTTTTTTCGCCAGCGCCACGATGGCGTCCTGCATGGCGGCGCTGTCACCGCCCTCCTCGGCAAATCCCGACGAGATGATGACGGCGTTCTTCACGCCGGCGGCGGCGCATTGCTCGAGCGCGCCGAGCACGGCGCGGGCCGGAATGATGACGATGGCGAGATCGATCGGCTGCCCGACCGCCGAGATGGCGGGAAAACATTTCAGCCCGTCGATATCGCCGTAGTTGGGATTGATCGGATAGATCTTCCCGGGAAATTCATTCTTGCGCAGCATCGACAGCAGCCGACCCGGGATCTTCTCCAGGTCGCGCGACGCTCCAATCAGTGCGATGCTGTCGGGCGCGAAGAATGAGTCGAGCGGATGCGGCATTGAGGGATTATCCTAATGAGACCGTCATTGCGAGCAAAGCGAAGCAATCCGGCTTTACCGCAGCAAAGCCGGATTGCTTCGTCGCTGCGCTCCTCACAATGACAGCAAGTACAATTGCGCCGCTCACACGGTGAGACGAAACGTGACGCCGCCGATCTCAAACGAATCGCCCGACACCGCATGGCCTTTTGCCCCGGCGGCATCGCGCACCCTGGCGATATCCGCCACCTTGAACGTCAACCCGCTCATGATGTCGCTGGCGCCTTTGACAAACCGGAAGCTGGCATTGGGCAGCACCAGTTCAGGCTCGCCTGACTTGCCCTTGCTCACGGCAATCCCGATGATCTTGCCCCAGTGCGCGGCAAGTACCTCGGGCTCCGGGCTTTCCATCTCGACCTCGACCAGCGCCTGCGTCACGTCCTTGCGAATCGATTTCTGCCAGTCCGGCCCGGCCGGCGGATAGGGACCCAAGATATTATCGCTGCCGGCAGTGTGGTTGAATTCGATGAAGGCGGCGCGGCAATCGCGCGGGTGCAGCTGCACGCCGTGATAGGGCGCATGGTCGATGACATTGGCGGTGCGCACGCCCATCTTGCCGGCGTGCGCGCCGCGTTCGTCGGGATCGTCGCAGCAGAAAATCGCCATATAGCCGCCGCGGCCGCCGGTCTTCTCGATGAAGCGCCCCGCCGCGGTGCCGGGCTGGAACGGCGCCACCACTTCGAGCAGGATGGTGTCGACCGGCAGCAGCGCGTTCTCGAGCCCGTATTTGGCGACATTGCCGTCGCGGTAGCAAATATCAAGTCCCATGATGGCGGCGATATCGCCGACCACGGGCTCGATAGCCGCCGCCACCAGGCAGATCTGCCGCAGCCGCATGAAGCCCGCCATCTCAATGGCCCTGAAATACGGGCTTGCGCTTCTCGACGAACGCCTTGGCCGCTTCCTTGTGGTCGGCGGTCTCGCCCGAGCGCGAGTGATGCATGGCCTCGGCGTCGAAGCACGCTTCCAGCGACATATGCTCGGCGTTGTTGATATTCTTCTTGATGTAGCCGAGCGTGATCGAAGGACCCTGCGCCAGCGACATCGCCAGCTCATGGGCCGCCGCCTCGACCTCGGCGTCGGGAACGACCTTGGTCACGATGCCGAGGGCCAGGGCTTCCTGCGCCGTCAGCACCGGCGACATCAGATAGAGTTCACGGGCCTTGGCGCTGCCCAGCATTTGCGTGAGGAAGTAGGTGCCGCCGTAATCGCCGGACAAGCCGACCTTGGCGAAGGCGGTGGTGATCTTGGCCGATGCCGAGGCGACCCGGAGATCGCAGGCCAGCGCGATCGAAAGTCCGGCGCCGGCGGCGGCGCCATCGACCTGCGCCACCACCGGCTTCTGCATCTCATGCAGGATCCGCGAGACCTCCATGCCGCGCCGAAGATTGGTTTTCTTGGCCTCGAACGGCAGCGGCGCCCGCCCCTCCGCCATCGATTTGACATCGCCGCCGACGCAGAAGGTGCCGCCCGCGCCCTTCAGCAGCACGGCGCGAACCTCGTGATCCTCCGCCGCGCGCCGCGCCGCCGCCACCAGGCCCAGCGTCATGTCGGGATTGAGCGCGTTGCGCCGGTCCGGCCGATTCATGGTGATGGTGAGCAGGCCCTGGTCGAGGTGCTGCAGGACGATGTCGTTGTTCATGGGGTGGTGCCTTTGTTCGTTATTGTTTCTTTCGTCATTCCGGGGCGATGCGAAGCATCGAACCCGGAATCTCGAGATTCCGGGTCTGGTCCTTCGGACCATCCCGGAATGACGGCTTGCTCAGACTTCGCGCTCTCGCGCCGTTTTCATCACTTC
>JAYSPJ010000656.1:0-1535 GCA_043722155.1 Bradyrhizobium sp. | reverse complement strand
GCGCTAACTACTTTCGACATGCCGGATACGCGTAGTGACCCATTTCAAGTGGAAACCGCTCTAGCCGGCCTTAGCCTTCCATCATAGGATTTTGTTGGGAGGCGTTTCATGTTGACCAACAGCCGCGACATCGCTCGCCGCCTCGAGCGGGAGGGATGGACACTTGTTCGCGTCACCGGCTCCCATCACGTTTTCAAGAGCGCCACCTCGGGCAAAACCGTGGTCGTTCCCCACCCCAAGAAGGACTTGGGAAAAGGCATGGTTCGTGCCATTTATAAGGGGGCAGGATGGAAGCCCGATTGAAATTCGCCATGGCACACTACATCGCCATCATTGAGGATGCAGGACCGGATCACGCCGTAGGCGTCTGGTTTCCGGACCTCCCCGGCTGCACGTCCGCAGGCGACGATATTGACGAGGCCTTGCGCAACGCGCCGGAGGCTTTGGAATTGTATGCCGAAAGCTTCGAGGCGGATGGCAAGCCGATGCCTCGTCCACGAACATTGACGGAGCTGAAGTCCGATCCGGAAATCGCCGACGACATCAAGACCTATATGGTCGCGCTGATTGAACTTCCCACTCGCGCCCATGCGGCGGAGTGAAGGCGCCGCGGTAGCACCCTCGCTTTCGAAAAAGCCGGCGAGAAAAAGGTGGTCGATCATTTCGTCGGGCGGGTCTATCATCTGCACGAACCCTTGATCGGGGTAGCGGACTTGTTTGACTGGCTACGTTCAAAAGGGCAGCTGTTCAGGAGCCCGGCGGCGAAGCAACCGCCGGGAGGTCTCGCCCAACCTGACGCTCTCTTCGAGGATCTCCACCAGCGCGTTCCCCGATATCTCGCCGACGTCGACCAGGGCAAACTGATCTATCCAGCCTGCAAGCGGACGCTCTCGGACGTGGATGGCGACGTCGCCTCGGTCTGGGATCACACCCGGCTGGAAGCGATGCAGTACGTGATGGCGGTGCCCGGCCAGCAATTCGGACTGCTGACCGCGCCCGCCCGTCAGATCGAAATGATCGACGCCTATCTTTTCCAGCGCCCGCACGAAAATACCGTGATCGATTTCACCGGCACCGCGACGGCGGATTTCTCGATTGCCATTCTGGCCGGCCTCAACTGGACGACCCACTGCGCCGATCTGGCCGGCGTTCCGCCGTCCCGGCAATTCGGCACCATCCGCAATTTCAGAAAGCTCGTGACGCTGGCGCAGCGATGGTGGCTCACCGAAGACGCCATCGAACGCTGCGGGCAAATGCTCGCCAACCGGGAGCAGCCGCCGCTGATGCTCAATCTGATCTGGTCCGAGTACACGCGGCTCGCCAAACAGATCGCCGCCGCCGCCATCTTTGGCGACTCGATCGACCGCTCGGCGAAACTGGTGGCGCTGCCCGTCGACCTCATCCCCCGCTTCGAGGCCGCCAAGGATCCGGGGGAGTTAGGACACCTGCAACGATAAGTGAATCGTGATCCGTTGGCGTGCGGCGAATTGACTCGGGCGGATTCCTAGGCGGCGCGAACAGGTGTACGTGCCGTC
>JAYSPJ010000655.1:0-7461 GCA_043722155.1 Bradyrhizobium sp. | reverse complement strand
CACCCGCGCGTACCACGCCTTTGCCGCGTCGTCCTCGATCCATGGCACGTCGCCCAGATAATCGATCGCCGAAAGATGCGCCGCGGCGGCGAGGTCCGCATAGCTCAGCCGGTCGCCGGCGAGATAGTTCCGCGTCTTCGCCAGCCAGCCGATATAGGCCAGATGATAGCGCACATTCGCCTTCGCCGCGCGGATCACATCCGCCGCCGGCGCGCCGCCGCCGTCTTCCTCGTTCATGAACCGCTTGTAGATGCGCTCGGTGACCAGGGGATTGGAAGCTTCCTCGAAAAACTTGTCGTTGAACCAGGCCATCAGCCGGCGCACTTCGATCCGTTCGGCCGGCGCAGCCGGCAGCAGCCGGCGTTCATCCTGCTCGGCGCCATGGGTCTCGTCGAGATATTCGGCGATGATTCCGGCACCGGGAATCGGAGGCCGGCCCTCGGCGATCAGCACCGGCGTGGTGCCCGCGGGGTTCAGCGCCAGAAACGCCTCGCGCCGCTCCCAGGCGCGCTCTTCCACCAGCCGCAGATCGAGGCCGTATTCGCCCAGCGTCAGGCGAATGAATCGCGATTGCGGACAGAACGGATGGTGAAACAGCGTGTACATGTCGGCCTTGATAATTACGCGGCGCTCGAGAATCCATCAACCGCGGCGGCGGCGCCAAACTACCTAAGCACACGATTGAGGCAACCCGTGTTTTCACGTTTTTTGCGATTGCGGCAGAAGGGCGAATAAGCGAGAAGAACCCGGCTTTTCGGCTCATCCCGATCATAACGGAACAATCGCATGATGTCTGATGCAGTGAGGGCGGTGATTCTCGGCATCGTCGAGGGCGTCACCGAATTCATCCCGGTATCCTCGACCGGCCACCTGCTGCTGGCGGAGCGGTTCTTCGATCTCGGCGAGGGCCCGTTCTGGAAGAGCTTCGCGATCCTGATTCAGCTCGGCGCCATCCTGGCCATCGTCGCGCTTTATTTTTACAAATTGTGGCGGATCGCGCTCGGCATGTTCTCGGATCCCGATGCGCGCCGGTTCGTGATCGGCGTGCTGGTGGCGTTCCTGCCCGCGGCCGTGATCGGGGCTGTGGCCGGCGGCTACATCAAGGCATTCCTGTTCAATCCGTGGGTGGTGTGCTTTTCGCTGATCGTCGGCGGCGCGATCCTGCTGTGGGTCGATCAGCTCGATCTCGAGCCGCACGAACACGACGCCACCACATTCCCGCTGCCGATGTATCTGTGGATCGGCTTTGCGCAGTGCCTGGCGATGATCCCCGGCGTGTCGCGTTCCGGCGCCACCATCGTCGGCGCCATGCTGCTCGGGGCCGACAAGCGCGCCGCGGCGGAATTTTCCTTCTTCCTCGCGATCCCGACCATGGTCGGCGCGTTCGTCTACGACCTCTACAAGAGCCGCGGCGAGATGACGTTGGATCACGCCGGCCTCATCGCGATCGGCTTCGTGGTGTCGTTCATCACCGCGATGATCGTGGTCAAGTCGTTCCTGACCTATGTCACTCGCCACGGTTTTACATTGTTCGCGTGGTGGCGCGTCATCGTCGGCACGCTCGGACTCATTGCGCTGGCGATGGGACGGTAGGATTCTCGCTTCGTAGGGTGGGCAAAGCGAAGCGTGCCCACCATCTTTGTCGCGACACGTTGTGGTGGGCACGGCGCAAAGAGCGCCTTTGCCCACCCTACGGATCTCGCATCACGCGCCCCGGTGCGCGAACTGTCCGGTCCTGCGGAAGCGCCAGAGATATTGCGGCGCGATCGCTTCCAGCGAATCCGGCACGATCCCAAGTCCTTCCAGCGTCAGGCCGGCGGCCTTCGCGGCCTCCGACACCACATTGTCGGAGCGCAGCAGCGCCACCTGGTCCGGCGTCAGTTTCAGCGGCCCCGGCGCGAACTGCAGCAACAGCGCCTGCAACTTGGCCAGCCCGAACGGCAGCGAAACCAGCATGCGCCGGCGTTCGATGGTGGCGAGAATGAATTCGATGATCTCGCGCATGGTCAGTACTTCCGGGCCGCCGAGTTCGTAAACCGCGCCGGGCTTTGTCTTGCCGTCGACGGCATCCGCGACCGCGGTCGCGACATCGCCGACATAGACCGGCTGCAATTTTGTGACGCCGCCGCCGATCAGCGGCAGCACCGGCGATACCGTGGCGAGAGCGGCGAAGCGGTTGGTGAACTGATCCTCCGGACCGAACACGACGGAAGGCCGCAGGATGGTTGCCGATGGCACGGCCGACAGCACCGCCTTTTCGCCCGCGGCCTTGGCGCGGGCGTATCCCGATGGCGAGTTGTCGTCGGCGCCGATGGCGGAGACATGCACCATCCGCGCGCCGGCGGCGTTGGCCGCCTTGGCGATCGCGCCTGCGCCGCGTGCCTGCACCGCGTCGAAGGTCTGGGCGCCGCCCTCGGCCAGGATGCCGACCAGATTGATGGCGACGCGGGAATCGCGCATCGCGGCCTCGACCGAGGCCGGGTAACGCAGATTGGCCTGCACGGCGTGGATCTGGCCGACCTTGCCGAGCGGCTGCAGGTGCCCGGCCAGTTCCGGCCGCCGCACCGCGACCCGGATCCGGTAATCGCGCTTGGCCAGCGCCCGGACCACGCTTCGGCCGAGAAAGCCGGATCCTCCGAAAACCGTGACCAGCGTGTCCAGATTCGATGCCATAGCGTCCATTTCCCAAGGTCAAATTCGAGAGATCGCGAGGGGTTTTAGCGGATTCGCGATACGCCATCAGGCTGGCGCTGTACAGCGCATTTGGCCGGCTTTGAAGCGATTTGACAAGCGCGCGACCGGTCCGTACTAACCGGCCCGGGCCCAGGTGGCGGAATTGGTAGACGCGCTGGCTTCAGGTGCCAGTGGCTTAACGGCCGTGAAGGTTCGAGTCCTTTCCTGGGCACCACCCTCCTTTTAAACCATTGGTTTATAAGGAAATCAGCAAGATCAATGGCTTGACGCTACCCGCCTGGTACAAAAGGCTGGTACAATGGCCCTTGCAATGTCACGTCCATGGAAACATCCCGACAGCGGTGTCTATTGGCTTCGCAAAGGCGTCCCAGACGACCTGCGCGTGCTTGTCGGCAAGCGCGAGGAGAAGCGCAGTCTAGGCACCCGCGACCCTGTCGAGGCCAAGCGCCGCCACGCTGAGGCACTCGCGGAAATCGAGGAGCGGTGGGCCAACCTTCGTTTGGGACCGAAGATCCTCACGGAGAAGGAGGCACACCAACTGGCCATGGTCGTTCATGACTGGTGGTTGCAGCAACACACGGATAACCCAAGCCAGCAGACAGCCTGGAATGTTGACCTTGCCGACCGAGTGTTCGCACCTCAGGCGACTCCGAAATCGTATGATTATCTATACGATGTTACTCAGATCGAGATCGATCCTGACAGATTTCGAATCCTGCAGATGGAAACGTGGTGTCGGGAACTGGCTGGCCAGTTTGCCTCGGCTCGGGGATTGGTACTCAACGAAGAAGGCCGCCGTGTCCTTGCCCGGGCAGTCGCCGCTGCCCTGCAGCGTGCAAGCTTGACCCTCGCACAACTTGCGAAAGGAGCGGCGCTCTCGAACATCCTCTCGCTAGGACATGGCTCAGTGGCTCCGCGCTTGGCATCTTCCCAATCGCCGCTCCCCCTGAACGACCTCGTTAAAGGCTGGGCAGCCGAACGTAGGCCCGCGGCCAAGACGCTCTACGAGTGGTCTCGGGTGGCGAATCAGTTGAAGGATTACCTTGGCCATGATGATGCCAGGCGTTTGACTGGAGAGGATATCGTTGGCTGGAAGCAATCGATGGTAGCATGCGGCTTGCGGCCGAAGACGATCCAGGACGCGAAATTGGCGCCCATAAGAACAATTTTGCAGTGGGCCGTCCAAAACAGGCACATTTCGTCAAACCCTACCGAGGGTGTTTCAATTAGTGTGAAAAGCAAGCAAGGCGAGACAAAGCGCAGCTTCACCGACGAAGAAGCGAAATTGATCCTCCGAGCCGCGCTTGCTGAAAAGGATCCGGTCCGGCGGTGGGTACCTTGGATCGGTGCTTATACGGGAGCTCGTGTTTCCGAAATATGTCAATTGCGATCAGAAGACGTCATCAAGGTTGATGATATCTGGTGCATGAAATTTGATCCGGAGGCGGGCTCACTCAAGACTAGTGGGTCGGAGCGCATCATTCCCGTGCACCCGGCTCTTATCGAGAATGGGTTCTTGAAGTTTGCGACCACTGTCAAATCCGGACCGCTATTCGCCGAGCTCACGCCAGATAAATTTGGGAAACGTGGCGGGAATGGCACCAAGGTAATTGGTCGGTTCGTTCGCCAACTCGGGTTGAAAGATCCCAGGCTTTCGCCGAGCCACTCGTGGCGCCATCGCATCAAGACGACGGGACGCAAGTACGGCGTTGCTGAGGACATCTCAAACGCCATCACCGGTCATGGGGCCCGATCGGTTGCGGACTCCTATGGAGAGTTTCCGGTTGAGGCCCTCTTTAGGGAAATATCTAAAATCCCGAAACTTAAACTGTAGAAGGGGGGCTCGAATCCCACCCCTTCCGCCAAATCACGCGTGCCTCAAGGCGAATACCCCGGCCGCGCCGTCGTTGGCACCATTGCTAAGGTGATCGCGAGCGCTTTTGAGCTTAGCACACATCGGCGGCTTCCTCTGGTATATTCCGGTAACATCTGGCATCTTTTGCCATCCATTCCGAGAAGGGGCGTCCCGTGCCGGACGAAATTCTGACGCTGCCGGAGGTGGCCCAGTTGCTCAAGGTCGCCGAGAAGACCGTCTACACCATGGCCCAAAGAAGCCAGTTACCGGCATTCAAGGTGCGGGGGCAGTGGCGGTTCAAGCGCGTCGACATCGACCGCTGGATCGAGCAGCAGAAAGAAGCCTCTCGTGATGAAGGGAGGAACTGACGTGGCCGCATCGCTGTCATCTCAGATTCAGGACGTTTTGCCCAAGACGCAGGACACCTATTACAAATTGATCTTGGCAGTTGGGCCGGCGCGCACGGGCAAGACCGCGGCCCTCACGGAGCTGGCCGCTAAGCACAAGTGGCCAAGGGTCAATGTCAATCTCTGTTTATCGGAGAAGCTCCTCGAACTGACGCATCGGCAGCGCGCTGTCCGAGTCGTCGGCATTCTTGACGACACGGTGCGAGACAAGAACTCCAACGTCGTTTTGCTCGACAATATCGAGATGCTCTTCGCTACAGAGCTGGCGCAGGATCCCCTCAAGCTGCTTCAGTCACTCTCCCGGAACCGGACGATCGTTGCGGCATGGCCGGGAAACTTTGATGGTGCCGCTCTAACATATGCACAGCCGGGCCATCCGGAAGCTCGGCGATATCCGACGCCCCAAGCGGTGATTGTCAGGGCCGGCGAAGTCGATCAGCCGGACATTGGATCGCATGGGGAGGAAACAAAATGAAATACTCAGACCTCATTCAGTTCGAGCCAATTGAGACGGTCGTCCAGCTCCGGGAAGCCGACACCGCCGCAGATGCCCGTCGTCTGGTCGAGACATTCGTCATCTCCGACCGAATGGCCGATCTGCTCGGCGATCTCGTGTTTCCTCAGCTGCAGTTCAACAAGCCAGCCGACAACAAGGGCATTCTCGTCGTCGGCAACTACGGGACGGGTAAGTCGCATCTGATGGCCGTCATCTCGGCGATTGCCGAGCATGCCGATCTCGTTTCGCGGATGACCAATCCAAAGGTCGCTGAAAAGGCATCGGGCGTCGCCGGTCGTTTCCGCGTGATCCGTGCCGAAATCGGTGCCACCACCATGTCTCTGCGGGACATTGTGTGTTCGGTCCTGGAGGATGGACTGGCGCGGTTCGGAGTCACCTACGAATTTCCGTCCACCGACGATCGACACGAGAACAAGTCCGCCTTCCAGGAAATGATGGCTGCGTTTCAGGCCAAACACCGCCCAGCGACACAATGGCCAAATAGCCGATGACGTATTCCGGGCAGCCAAGCGTGAGCAGGCACAGCCGGTCGCCCTTGAGGAAGCCATGCTCGCGCTTGAGCCGTGCCGCCACGCGCTGCACTTGCTCACCGACCTGGCCCCAGGTCAGTCTCTGGCCGCCTGGGTGGAAGACGTAGGCCTCGCGATCGGGGTGACGGGCCACATTGGCCGCCAGCAGCTCGGCGACACTTGCCGGGCGCTTCTTGTAGGCCCAGATCTCGGTACCTTCCCAAGCGATGCCCCGGCCCCGGGGCGCGCTGATGCACTCCACCTGCGCGCCCAGCTCTGGATAGACCTCGCGCCAAGACTTGCATGTGCCGTGAGTATGTCCTTGGATATCCCATGCGCTCATGGTTGATTCCTTTCGTTGGGTAAAGGCTGTGACGGTGGTCGGGGTCCTGACCGAGTTCGTCCGTCGGCGCATCGGTTCCCGCCCTATTGAACTGTTCCCTGTTGAGGCTGGCACCATCCGGCAGGGTAGCGAACACTTCAGTCATAAAGATCTCACCGCTTAATATTTTCGATCAGCATCGCCATCCCCTGGCCACCGCCGAGGCACATGGAGATGACCCCGTAGCGCCCGCGCGTATCGGCGAGATGATGCATCGCCGTGATCGTCATGCGGCCGCCTGTCGCGCCGGGGGGATGACCGATCGAGATGCCACCGCCATAAAGATTCGTGCGGTCGCGTGGGATTCCGAGTTGGCGTTCCGCATGAAGGTTCACGACCGCGAATGCCTCGTTGATCTCGAAATAGTCGATGTCGGAGACCGTCAGCTCGTTTCGCTTCAGCAGCTTCGCAATCGCTGGAACAGGCCCCGCTCCCATGATGCGCGGCGGAACGCCGACCGCTGTCCAATCTCTCAGGCGCGCCTCGCCTTCGAGCCCCTTTGCGGCGAGAGCCGCACGGTCAGCCACGATCATGAACGCGGCCCCGTCGGTGACTCCAGACGACGAGCCTGCCGTCACCCGGCCACCTTCGCGGAACGCGGGCCGAAGCTTCCGAAGTTTCTCCATCATCACCTCAGGGCGGGGGAACTCGTCGACCTCGAAGCAGCGCGTGCCCTTGCCTGAGGGAACATCGATGGGCACGATCTGGCGCGCGAGGAAGCCCGACTTCATTGCGGCGCTCGCGCGTTGCTGGCTCATCAAGCCCCAGTCGTCCATCGCTTCGCGCTCATACTGGTAATCCTCGGCGAGGTTCTCAGCCGTCTCGCCCATGTATTCGCGGCTGAACGGGCAGCGATAAGCCCAATCTAGTTGATCCTCGAGCATCTGGCCGCCGCGCTGTTGGCCGTAGCGAGCCGTGGTGACGACATGCGGCATCCGGCTATAATTTTCGCCGCCACCCGCGAGGGCAATGCTGCTCTGCCCCTCCTTGATTTGCTGGCTCGCGGAGACGAGTGCCTGAAGGCCTGTGCCACAGGCGCGGGTCACGTTGAGCGCGGGAACCTCTTCCGGAAGGCCCGCCTTGATGCCGACCACACG
>JAYSPJ010000654.1:0-1565 GCA_043722155.1 Bradyrhizobium sp. | reverse complement strand
GGGATTTTTGCCGTCGTCTGGATTCCAGCGATAGACCTTGAATTCGCGCGTCTCGGTCGCGCCGGCCGGCTTCGGCCAGGCCTTGCCGCCGGTGATCTTGGAGTTTTTCGGAAGCGCGAATTCAACCATTCTTCTAACCTTTCGTCATTCCGGGGCGATGCGTCAGCATCGAACCCGGAATCTCGAGATTCCCCGGTGCGCAATTGCGCACCTGCGGTCTGGTCCTTCGGACCATCCCGGAATGACAAGTCGTCACCATGAATCAATACACCCGCGCCTTCGGCGGAATGTACTGGACGTCGTTCGTCATCGTGTAGTCGTGCACCGGGCGGTAATCGATCGCGGTTTTGCCGCCATCGTCGATCCAGGCCAGCGTGTGCTTCATCCAGTTCTTGTCGTCGCGGTCGGGGAAATCCTCGCGGGCATGGGCGCCGCGGCTTTCCGAACGATTGGCCGCCGAATCCATCGTCACCACCGCCTGCACGATCAGATTGTCGAATTCCAGCGTCTCGACCAGGTCGGAATTCCAGGTCAGCGAACGGTCCGATGTCGAGATGTCGCCGATGCCGCCATGGACCTTGTGAATCAGGTTCTGCCCTTCGGTCAGGATGTCGCCGGTGCGGAACACCGCGCAATTGTTCTGCATCACATGCTGCATGCTGTCGCGCAGCCTTGCGGTGGGCGTGCCGCCGGAGGCGTAGCGATAATGATCGAGCCGGCCGAGCGCCTTGTCGGCCGAGCCCGCCGGCAATTCCGGCTGGCTGCCGTTCGGCGTCAGCTTTTCGGCGCAGCGCAGCGCCGCGGCGCGGCCGAACACCACGAGATCGATCAGCGAGTTGGAGCCGAGACGGTTGGCGCCATGCACCGAGACGCAGGCGGCCTCGCCGAGCGCCATCAGGCCGGGCACGATCGCATTGTCGTCGCCGTCCTTCTTGGTCAGCACTTCGCCGTGATAATTGGTGGGAATGCCGCCCATGTTGTAGTGCACCGTCGGCGTGATCGGGATCGGCTCGCGGGTGACGTCGACATTGGCGAAGATTTTTGCCGATTCGGAAATGCCGGGCAGGCGTTCCTGCAGCACCTTGGGATCGAGATGGTCGAGGTGCAGGTAGATGTGGTCCTTCTTCTTGCCGACGCCGCGGCCTTCGCGGATCTCGATGGTCATCGCGCGGGAGACCACGTCGCGCGAGGCGAGATCCTTGGCTGACGGCGCATAGCGCTCCATGAAGCGCTCGCCCTCGGAATTGACGAGATAGCCGCCCTCGCCGCGCGCGCCCTCGGTGACGAGGCATCCGGAACCGTAAATCCCGGTGGGGTGGAACTGGATGAATTCCATGTCCTGCAGCGGCAGGCCGGCGCGCAACGCCATCGCGCCGCCGTCGCCGGTGCAGGTATGCGCCGAGGTGCAGGAGGCATAGGCGCGGCCGTAGCCGCCGGTCGCCAGAATGGTGGTCTGCGCGCGAAACCGGTGCAGCGTGCCGTCTTCGAGCTTGAGCGCGATCACGCCGCGGCAGACGCCCTGGTCGTCCATGATCAGGTCGATGGCGAAAAATTCGATGAAGAAC
>JAYSPJ010000653.1:0-2197 GCA_043722155.1 Bradyrhizobium sp. | reverse complement strand
CCCGCGCGCCGCACCGGCGAATGCCTCCTTACGTCTACGTTCGTCACAGCAACTCGCTTTACGCCAGATCGCCTCAAAAAGCCGCGCGATCCATCGTCGCCGCCGACAAAAAACGCCGCGCCAACCCTTGCAAACACAGCATCCGTTACCGCGCTCGTCAAAAAATCTCCGTTTATGGACAGACACTAGACTAGCCTGCCGCCGCGGGGTCGCCCCAGGCGATGAATTCCGGTACCCGAAAGCCCTCCCGCCCGCTGCCGAATTGCAGGGCCGCGCCCCGGCTATCCGTGATCTTGCCGCCGGCCGCAGTGACGACGGCTTGTCCCGCCGCGACATCCCACTCGCAGGTGGGGGAAAGGCGGGGATAGATGTCGGCGCCGCCCTCGGCTACCCGGCCGAATTTTACCGCCGATCCCAGCACCTCGCGGGCCGCCCCTGGCCTGCCTGCTATAAAGGCTTCGGTCCTGACGTCGCCGTGCGAGCGGCTGACGGCCACGATCCAGGGCTCGCCATGCGCAGGAAGCCTGCGGGTATGGATCGGCTCGGCCGCCCGGAGGGAGGTTTCACCCAAGGTCAGCCGTTCGGCGCCGCGCCCCACGATCCCGCGCCAGATCAATCCGAGCGCCGGCGCGCCGATGATGCCGAGTAGCGGCGTACCGTTGGTCACCAGCGCGAGATTGACCGTGAATTCGTTGCGGCCGGCGACAAATTCCTTGGTGCCGTCAAGCGGATCGATCAGAAAGAAACTGCCGCGATAGGGCGGTTTAGCCAGCTGGACGCGCTCCTCGGACAGCGCCGGGATCCCGGGAGCCATCTGCGCGAGACCTTCGCCGATGATTCGGTCGGCGGCGAGATCCGCCTCCGTCACCGGCGATCCATCGATCTTGCCGTCGATCTTCATCGCGGACCGGTTGACGGCGAGAATCGCGGTGCCGGCCCGGACCACGAGGTCGGTCAGGGGTTCCATCAGCGCGGCTGCGGCATCGCGATCGATCACCGGTCCTGACCAACTTGCCTCATTCATGGGCGGTCTCATTTACAGCCGTCTTTCCACTTGAGCCGCCTTATGTTGGCAGCACGCGCGTCCGCAGTGTATCAAGCCAGCAAGCATGCGTGATTCGCCGTGTCCGCGTCTGTCACGGATTTCCTTGGGAACACCTTATGTCTGGCACCACGTCTCCCGGTCCCGCCCCCGACGCCCTCGAACTGGCGGCGCTGCTGTGCTCGCGGGTTTGCCATGATCTCATCAGTCCGGTCGGCGCCATCGTCAATGGGCTTGAGGTCCTCGACGACAATCCGAAGCCGGAAGATCGCGAATTCGCGCTCGATTTGATCCGCAAGAGCGCCAAGACCGCTTCCGCGCGGTTGCAGTTCTGCCGCCTGGCGTTCGGGGCCGCCGGATCGGCGGGCGCTCAGATCGACCTCGGCGATGCGCAGGCCATGGCGCGCGGTCACCTCGAGGATGCCAAGACCACGATCGCGTGGAATTTGCCGCGTGTGCTGCTGCCGAAAAACCGGGTCAAGCTGCTCCTGAACATGATGGTGATTGCGCAGCAGACCATCCCGCGCGGCGGGGTGCTGACGGTCGATCAGGTCGGCGAGGGCGAGCCGTTCGGCTTTCGCGTTGCGGCCGCCGGGCTCAACGCCCGCATGCCGCAGAATATCGCGGACATGCTGAGTTCGGGATCGGCTTCGAGCATCGATGCCCATGCGGTGCAGCCTTATTATACGCGGTTGCTGGCGCAGGCCTGCGGGCTGAATGTGGTGCTTGCCCCCGAGGGTGAAGCGGTGGTCGTGACCGCTTCCTGAAGGTCAGCGCGTATTCCGCAGTGGATACCGGTTTTGCGGTCGGAGTACGCGCGGATATCGTCGCTCGGGCGCGTAAACATGGTTAACCAACGGTTTACAGCCTGCTCCGGATTCGACGAAGCCGTCTTATCTCTTTGTTGAGCCCGTTCTTTTCCAATTGCTCAACCAATATTAAACGCTTTGCATAGAAGCTGGCCACGTTCTGAAAGGCGTGTCGAAATCGCGCGCCGTTGCGTTCGAAGGCCTGTTTCATGGATGATTTGTTGCGGGAGTTCCTGACCGAGACCAGCGAGAGCCTGGATACGGTCGATAATCAGTTGGTGCGGTTCGAGCAGGATCCGAACAACGCCAAGATTCTGGATAATATTTTCCGGCTGGTTCACACCAT
>JAYSPJ010000652.1:0-9365 GCA_043722155.1 Bradyrhizobium sp. | reverse complement strand
TCGATCTCGACCAGCTATCCCGGCGCCTCGCCGGAAAACCTCTACAACAGCGTGACGCGGCTGATCGAGGAAGAGCTCAACGGCGCCAACGGCATCCTGAATTTCGAATCCACCAGCGATTCGCTCGGGCAAGTCGAGATCATCGCCAACTTCGTGCCGGGCACCGATACCGGAACGGCGTCGGTGGAAGTGCAGAACCGCATCAAGCGCGTCGAGGCGCGGCTGCCACGCGCGGTGATTCAGCAGGGTATTCTGATCGAGGAAGCATCGAGCGCGGTGCTGCAGATCATCACGCTGCGTTCGACCGACGGCAGCCTCGACGAAGTCGGCCTCGGCGATTTCATGATCCGCAGCGTGCTCGGCGAAATCAGGCGGATTCCCGGCGTCGGCCGCGCCACGCTGTATTCCACCGAGCGCAGCTTGCGGATCTGGATCGATCCCGCCAAACTGGTCGGCTATGGCCTCACGGCAGATGACGCGAACAAGGCGATCACCGCCCAGAATGCCCAGGTCGCATCGGGCAGTATCGGCGCCGAGCCCAGCACGGCGGATCAGAAGATTTCGGCGCTGGTGCTGGTCAAGGGCCAGCTCAGTTCGCCCGACGAATTCGGGGCCATCATTCTGCGCGCCAATCCGGATGGTTCGACGGTCCGGCTGCGCGACGTCGCCCGGATCGAGATCGGCGGGTTGAGCTATCAGTTCAACACCAGGCTCAACGGCCAGCCGACCGCCGGTCTTTCGGTGCTGCTGTCGCCGAGCGGCAATGCGCTCGCCACCGCCGGCGCGGTCGAAGCCAAGATGAAGGAGCTGTCGCGCTTTTTCCCCGCCAACATCGCCTACGAAATTCCCTACAACATCACGCCGGTCGTGAAGGCCTCGATCGAGAAGGTGCTGATGACGCTGGTCGAGGCGGTGGTACTGGTTTTCATCGTGATGTTCCTGTTCCTGCAGAACATCCGCTACACCATCATTCCCACCATCGTGGTGCCGGTGGCGCTGCTCGGCACTTGCGCGATCCTGCTCGCCGTCGGCTATTCGATCAACATGCTGACCATGTTCGGCATGGTGCTGGCGGTCGGCATTCTCGTCGACGACGCCATCGTCGTGGTCGAGAATGTCGAGCGCATCATGTCGGAGGAGGGGCTGCCGCCGAAGGAAGCCACCCGCAAGGCGATGTCGCAGATATCGAGCGCCATCATCGGCATCACGCTGGTGCTGATTGCCGTGTTCCTGCCGATGGCGTTCTTCCCGGGCTCCGTCGGCATCATCTACCGGCAGTTCTCGGTCACCATGGTCGCCGCGATCGCGTTTTCGGCGCTGCTGGCGATGTCGCTGACCCCGGCGCTGTGCGCGACGCTGCTGAAGCCGGTCGAGGCCGGCCATGCCCACGCGCGCAGGGGCGTGTTCGGCTGGTTCAACCGTGCCCTGGAGGCCGTCAAGGATCGTTATGCCCGCATTGTCGGCCGTTCGCTCGGCCGCACCGGACGGCTGATGCTGATCTACGCCGCGCTTCTGATCGGGCTGAGCTGGGGTTTCATGCGTCTGCCCGGCGGCTTTCTCCCCGTCGACGATCAGGGTTTCATTACCACCGATGTGCAGACGCCGGCGGACTCGTCATACGCGCGCACCGAGGCGGCGGTGGAAAAAGTCGAAAAATACCTGGCACAGCGCGCCGGCGTCGAATCCGTCACGTTCCTGACCGGCTTCAGTTTTCTCGGCCAGGGCATCAACACCGCCCAGGCTTTCATCACGCTGAAGGACTGGTCGGAGCGTCCGCCGAAGGATTCCGCGGCAGCCATCGTCGCCGACATCAACCGGGAGCTTTCGTCGATCCGCGACGCCAAAATTTCCGCGCTGCAGCCGCCGCCGATCGACAACCTCGGCAATTCCTCAGGGTTCAGCTTCCGCCTGCAGGACCGCGGCCAGAAGGGTTATCCGGCGCTGGTCGCCGCTGCCGACCGGCTGATAGCGGAGGCCAATGCGAGCCGGGTGCTGCAGAAGGTCTTTGTCGAGGGCCTGCCGGCGGGGCCGCAGGTCAACCTTGCGATCGACCGCGAGAAGGCCGGCGCGTTCGGCGTCACGTTCGAGGATATCAACAACACGATCTCGACCAATCTGGGCTCGAACTACATCAACGACTTTCCGAACCGGGGCCGGATGCAGCGGGTGATCGTGCAGGCTGACAGCTCCAGCCGCATGAACGCCGATGACATCCTCAATTACAACGTCAAGAACAGCCGCGGCCAGCTGGTGCCGCTTTCCGCCTTTACCACGGTGGAGTGGTCGAAGGGCCCGACCCAGATCGCCGGATTCAACTACTACCCCGCGGTGCGCATCAGCGGCGAAGCCAGGCCCGGCTTTACCTCGGGCGACGCCATCGCCGAGATGGAGCGGCTCGCGGCCAGGCTGCCGCGCGGCTTCGGCTATGAATGGACCGGGCAGTCGCTGCAGGAAAAGCTGTCGGGCTCGCAGGCGCCGATTCTGCTCGGCCTGTCATTGCTGGTGGTGTTCCTCTGTCTCGCCGCGCTCTACGAGAGCTGGACCATTCCGCTGGCGGTGCTGCTGACGGTGCCGCTCGGCATCTGCGGCGCGGTGCTGGCGGCGACCTTGCGCGGCCTGCCGAACGACGTCTACTTCACGGTCGGCCTGATCACGATCATCGGGCTGGCGGCGAAAGACGCCATCCTGATCATCGAATTCGCCAAGGATCTGCGCGCGCAGGGCAAACCGCTGATCGAGGCGACGGTGGAAGCCTGCAGCTTACGCTTCCGCCCGATCCTGATGACCGGCCTGGCCTTCGTCTGCGGCGTGCTGCCGATGGTGGTGGCGTCCGGCGCCGGCGGCGCCAGCCAGCAGGCGCTCGGCACCAGCGTGATGGGCGGCATGATCGCGGTGGTGGTGCTGGCGCTGTTGATGGTGCCGGTGTTCTTCGTCGTGGTGCAGCGCGTGCTGGCGGGCGACCGCGAGGTGGTGGAAGCGAAGCCGGAAGAGCCGCAGGGAACGCCGGCGCCGGTGCAACGCAGCCAATAGCTCGGTTTCGCGGTGAACAAAGCTTCACCTCTCCCGCTTGCGGGAGAGGGAGCGCACCAAGGTTGCAGCGCTACTTCCCCAGCGGCTTCAGAATCTTCACCAGCTCAGCATGCACGAACTCATTGCCGCAGATCAGGTTGCCGGTCTTCAGCGGATCATCGTCGCCCTCGATACCGCTCACAGTGCCGCCGGCTTCGCGGATGATGATCTGGCCGGCTGCCATGTCCCAGGGCTGCAGGTTGCGCTCCCAATAGCCGTCGAGGCGGCCGGCGGCGACGAAGGCCATGTCGAGCGAGGCCGCGCCGAACCGGCGCAGGCCCGCCACCCGGTTCTGGATCTCGGTCATTTCCAGCCGCGACAGGTTGTGGTCGCCGCGTCCGATATGCGGCAGGCCGCAGGCGATCACGCAGTCGCCGAGCTGGCGGCGGCCGGCGACGCGCAGCCGCTGGTCGTTGAGGAAGGCGCCCTTGCCGCGCTCGGCGGTGTAGAGTTCGTCATTGGCGGGATTGTAGATCACCCCGGCGATGACAGTGCCCTCGCGCTGCAGGCCGATCGAAATCGCAAATTGCGGGATGCCGTGCAGGAAATTGGTGGTGCCATCGAGCGGGTCGACGATCCAGGTATGGGTCTTGTCGTCGCCGATCCGGACGCCGCCTTCCTCGCCGATGAAGCCGTAACCCGGCCGCGCCTTGGTGAGGTCGGCGAGCAGCATCTCCTCGGCGCGCTTGTCGGCCAGGGAGACGAAGTTGGCCGGACCCTTCAGCGACACCTGAAGGTTCTCGATTTCGCCGAGGTCGCGCTTGAGGCTGCGGCCGGCGCGGCGCGCGGCTTTGACCATGACGTTGATAAGGGCTGATTGCAGCATGATACCGCCGGTGTTTCAGCGCTGAATGTGCGCCCCCTCTCCCGTTGGGAGAGGGCAGGGGTGAGGGTTATGGTGTCAGCGAGGTTCAAGCCCCCTCACCCGGCGCTTTCCGGACGATGCTTCGCATCGCCGTGAGCGCCGACCTCTCCCCGGTGAGGAGAGGTGAGATCAGAGTGGGTGCCCTGCCGGTGTGGTGGCGTCAAGGCGGATCATTTGGTGCCAAGCCATTTGCGGGCGGCGTCCTGGGCCCTGGTGCGGTCTTCGGGGCTAAGAGCGGCCAGCGCCTCATCCAGCATCGGGTCGCCTTTCCCGGCGGTTTTCGCAACAATGTGCCATTTCAGGCCCTCGATCTTGTCCATTGCTGCGCCCTGTCCGCTCACCAGCACGCGCGCGAGGCGGTTTTGCGCGATCGGGCTGTTGTGCCTGGCCGCTTTGCTCAACAGCGCCACCGCGGCCGCCTCGTTTTTCGGAGTGCCGGTGCCATTGAAGAGCGCGATGGCGTATTCCACCTCGGCGTCGACATTACCGGCCAGGGAAGCCGCCTGTAATAGCCGCACCGCCTTGTCGATGTCTTTGGCGACGCCGGTGCCCTCCTTGTAGAACGTGGCGAGCGCGTATTGCGCTTCCGGATTGCCGGCGTCGGCAGCGACGCGAAGCAGTTCCGCGGCGCGTTTGACATCCTGCGGCAGCGTCTGTCCGTCGAGATAGAGCAGCGCCAGATTGTACGCCGCCTTCGGGTTGCCGAGCTTGGCCGAGGACGCCAGCAGCTTCACCGCTTCCTCGCGGTTGACGGGGCCGCCGCGCCCGGCGAGCCGAAACATGGCGAGCGCGAACATGCCCTCGCGGTCGCCGCCGTCGGCGGCGCGCCTGTACCACTCGGCGGCCTTGGCGTAATCGCGCTTGACGCCCATCGCATTGGCGTAGAGCTCGCCGAGCATGGTCATCGCCTTGGGATCGCCGTTGAACTGCGCGCGGTTGGTCGCAAGATCGAATGCGGTCTTGTACTGGCCGCGCTGATAGGCGCCGTAAACCAGGTCGACGTTGGGATCTTCGAAGACGGGGGCGGGAGTTACGGTTTCCGTTGGCGCGGGCGTTGCCGCGGGTTTCGGCGTCGCGGCCGGTGCGGGCTTCCTGGCGACCGCCGGCGGTTTGGGCTTTTCCTTCTTCGCGGGGGCGATCGGCGCTGGGGCACCGGGAGGCGGCAGCAGCGGCGTTGGCGCGCCGGGAGGCGGCAACAGCTGGGTTTGCGCCACGGCGGCTGCCGAGATCATCAGCAAACCCGCCAGCATCGATACGGAACGCAGGATCTTCATTTCCGGCGTTATCCCTGTTCGGCTTTGACTTTTCCGGACGTCGCGGCGTGCGCTTGCCTGATGGCTTGCTCCGCTTCCTCGAGGGCTGCCGCCGCGCCGCGCGGATCGGCCCAGATGAAATCGCCGACCAGAACGAAATCCGCGCCGGCCGCGGCGAATTCGCGGGCTTCGTCGAGCGATGCCGCATAGCCGATGCAGGGCGGCTCGAACAGCTCGGCCCACCAGCCGAGGCGCTCGGCGATCGCCTCGACCGCGGGCCTGAGTCCCGCGGCATCGGGTTCGCCAAACAGCACGTAATCCGCGCCGGCTTCGCCCGCGGCCATCGAATCGTGCCGCGTCGACAGGCCGCCGACGCCGGCGATGCGGTCGGGTTTCAGCGACGGCAGCGCCTCCGCCATGGCCTCGATGCCGGTCAGATGCGCGCCATCGGCGCCGGCGCGGGCGACCAGTTCGACATGGCCGTCGAGCAGAAGTGCCGCTCCGCCGCCCTGGATCACGGGGGCCAGCGCCTTGATCCGCGAGATCATGGTGCGCTGGTCGGTCGGCTTCAGGCGCAGCAGCACCGCTGCGATATCCGCCCTGGCAAGCAGGCCGGGCAGGCTTGCGATCAGCGCCGACGGATCGTCCACCTCAGGCGTCGCGAGATAAAGCCGCGGCACGGGGCGCGGCGGAACGGGTTTAGTGGCCAAATCTATGCAGCCTTCTTTTCAAGATCGGCCTTCCATTCGCCCTTGGACGCGAGCGAATTCATTCGCGCGCGATGGGTGAAGGCGCGCTGGCCCGCGGCGACGTTCTCCGCCTTGCCCGACCACGCCTTCTGCGGCGCCGCCTGCAGCGCACGGCCGTAGGAGAAGGTGAGATGCCACGGCAGCCCGCCGATCCGGTTCATCGCGCTCAAATGCGCCGTCGCGTCTTCATCGGATTGCCCGCCGGAAAGGAAGGCGATGCCGGGTACCGCGGCCGGCACGCAAGCCTTCAACAAGCGGATGGTCTTCTCCGCGACCTCCTCAACGGAAGCCTGCTTCGCGCTTTTCTTGCCCGCGATCGCCATATTGGGTTTCAGGATCATCCCCTCCAGCGCGACGCGCTGGACCCGCAGCTCCTGGAACGTCTTGTTTAGCACGCGCTGCGTCACTTCATAACAGCGGTCGATGTCGTGATCGCCGTCCATGAGGACTTCGGGCTCGACGATGGGAACGATCTGCGCGGCCTGGCAGAGTGCTGCGTAACGCGCCAGCGCATGGGCATTGACGTGGATCGCCGTCATGGTGGGAACGCCCTGGCCGATATCGATCACCGCGCGCCATTTGGCGAACCGCGCGCCGCGCTCGTAATATTTCTTCAGCCGCTCGGCCAGTCTGTCCAGGCCCGCCGTGACCAGCTCGCCAGGGCAGCCCGGCAAGGCCTGGGTTCCCTCATCGACCTTGATGCCGGGGATCGCGCCGGATTGTTCGATCAGTTTGATCAGCGGCGTGCCATCCCTGGCGTCCTGCCAGATGGTTTCGTCGTAGAGGATGACGCCGGAGACGTACTGGCTCATCGCCTCGGTGGAGCGGAACAGCATCTCGCGATAGTCGCGGCGCGACTGCTCGGTCGACTCGACCTTGATGGCGTCGAAGCGCTTCTTGATGGTGCCGGAAGACTCGTCGGCGGCGAGGATTCCCTTGCCCGGCGACACCATGGCCAGGGCAACCTTGTTGAGATCGGCGAGATTCATCGGTGCCTCCTCCCGAGCACTATGTGTTGCGAACCAAAATAGACGGTTCGTGGGCAAAACCCAAGAAGAGGCCCAAGAAAACGCCCAAGAAAACGCCCAGTAAAAGACCGGGAAAACACCCGCGCGCGGGGGAGCGCCTGCCGGCAACCGGTCACGCCACCTTCGGGTCGAGTTCGCCCTTGATGTAACGCTTCGCCATCTCGGCGGTGGTCAGCACCTTCTTGATCTTGCTGGCCTGACCCGCGGTGTTGAACTCCTGCAGCCGCTGCTTGCAGAGTTTCGCCATCGCTTCCATTGCCGGCTTGAGATATTTGCGCGGATCGAATTCCTCCGGATTGTCCTTCAGGACCTTGCGGATCTGTCCGGTCATCGCCATGCGGTTGTCGGTGTCGATGTTGATCTTGCGGACTCCGTTCTTGATGCCGCGCTGGATCTCGGCAACCGGCACGCCCCAGGTGGGCTTCATCTTGCCGCCGTTGGCGTTGATGATGTCCTGCAGGTCCTGCGGCACCGAGGACGAGCCGTGCATCACCAGGTGCATGTTCGGCAGCTTGCGGTGAATTTCCTCGATCACCTTCATGGCGAGGATGTCGCCGTCCGGCTTGCGCGTGAACTTGTAGGCGCCGTGCGAGGTGCCCATCGCGATCGCCAGCGCATCGACTTTCGTCTCCTTGACGAACTTCACGGCTTCGTCCGGATTGGTCAGCAACTGGTCGTGGGAGAGCTTGCCTTCGGCGCCGTGGCCGTCTTCCTTGTCGCCCATGCCGGTCTCGAGCGAGCCGAGCACGCCGAGTTCGCCTTCCACCGAGATGCCGCCGAGATGGGCCATGTCGGTGACGGTCTTGGTGACGCCGACATTGTAATCCCAGTCGGCGGGCGTCTTGCCGTCGGCCTTCAGCGAGCCGTCCATCATGACCGAAGTGAAGCCGGCCTGGATCGCGGTCATGCAGGTGTCGGGCCCGTTGCCATGATCGAGATGCACGCAGACCGGGATCTGCGGATAGATCTCGGTGACCGCATCCATCATGTGCTTCAACATGATGTCGTTGGCGTAGGACCGCGCGCCGCGCGAGGCCTGGATGATGACGGGCGCATCGAGACTGGAGGCGGCTTCCATGATGGCGAGCGCCTGCTCCATATTGTTGATGTTGAACGCCGGCACGCCGTAATCGTGTTCCGCCGCGTGGTCGAGCAATTGACGCAACGTGATGCGAGCCATGTGTCCTGTTCTCCGCATTGGGGCTTTTACGCCCGATCAGGTCTCAATCTAGCGTATCTTTAGAACCTCGACCCCGGGCAAGGGTTTCCCTTCCATCCATTCGAGAAACGCGCCGCCCGCGGTCGAAACATAGGTAAAATCGCCGGCTACCCCGGCCTGGTTCAGCGCCGCCACGGTGTCGCCGCCGCCGGCGACCGAGATCAGCTTCTTGGCCCTGGTTCGCTCGGCGGCGTGCCGGGCCGCCACCATGGTGCCGCGGTCGAACGGCGTCATCTCGAACGCGCCGAGCGGGCCGTTCCAGACCAGCGTCGCGGCGTCGTCGATCGCGGCGTGAATCCGCGCGATCGACTGCGGCCCGACGTCGAGGATCATGCCGTCGGCGGGGATCGCCTCGATGCCATAGGCATGCGACGGCGAGTTGGCGGCGAAGTGATACGCGACCACGGCGTCGACCGGCAGGATGATCGCGCAATTGGCGGCTTCCGCCTTGTCGATGATCCGCAGCGCGGTCGCCGCGAGTTCCTTTTCCGCCAGCGACTTGCCGATGCCGAAGCCCTGCGCGTGCAGGAAGGTGTTGGCCATGCCGCCGCCGATCACCAGCGCGTCGACCTTGCTGACGAGGTTTTCCAGCAGGTCGATCTTGGTGGAGACCTTGGCGCCGCCGATGATCGCGATCACCGGTTTGGTCGGGGCTTCCAGAGCCTTGGCGAGCGCGTCGAGTTCGGCCTGCATGGTGCGCCCGGCATAGGCCGGCAGTTTGTGGCCGAGGCCCTCGGTGGAGGCATGCGCGCGGTGCGCGGCCGAGAACGCGTCGTTGACCCAGATGTCGCCTGACTTCGCCAGTTCCGCCGCGAACGCCGGATCGTTCTTCTCCTCTTCCTTGTGGAAGCGGGTATTTTCCAGACAAAGGATGTCGCCGTCCTTCATCGCGCCAACCGCCTTTGCGGCGGCTTCGCCGATGCAGTCGTCGGCGAAGGCCACCGGTTTCCCGATCACCGGCGCCAGGGCTGCGGCGACCGGCTTCAGCGATTCCTTGGGGTCGCGTCCCTTGGGCCGGCCGAAATGCGCCAGCAGGATCACCTTGCCGCCCTTGCCGGAGATTTCGTTGATGGTCGGCGCGACGCGCTCGAGCCTTGTGGCGTCGGTGACGCGGCCGTTTTCCATCGGCACGTTGAGGTCGACGCGCAGCAGCACGCGCTTGCCCTTCACGTCGACGTCATC
>JAYSPJ010000651.1:0-4708 GCA_043722155.1 Bradyrhizobium sp. | reverse complement strand
TAACCGAGCGTTGCCTGCATGTTGTCGATCGCGGCCTGGTCGGCGTTGACCAGCGCTTCCTGCTGCGCCACCACGGCGCGCTGGGTGTCGGCCTGCTGCTTGGAGCCGGCGTTGGAGGCGGCGAGCTGCTGATAGCGCGCGAGGTCGAGGCGCATATTGGCGAGCTGCGCTTCATCCTGCGCCTTCTTGGCGACGGCCTGATCGTACTGCGCCTTGTAGATCACAGGATCGATTTCGCCGAGCACGTCGCCCTTCTTGACGTCCTGTCCCTCGGTGAAATTGACCGAGATCAGTTTGCCGTCGACCTGGGCGCGCACGATGACGTTGTTGAGCGCGCGGACCGAACCGACGCCGTCGAGATAGACCGGCACGTCCTGCACTCGCGGCGTCGCCGCCAGCACCGGCACCGGAAGATCGCGCGGCAAGCCGCCGCGGTTGGCGGTCTGTTTCTGCTGCAGCGCTGTCCAGCCGATGTAGCCGAGACCGCCGAGGATCAAGAGCGTGATCGCGATCGAAACCATGCGGCGGCCCGCGCTGCGTGCGACGCTCCTGCCGGCGGTTTTCGCGGTGTCCGAATCCGGCTTAAAGAGCATCGACCGGCCTTTCCATCCTGGGCTCCCAGCCGCCCCCCAGCGCCTGATACAGGCTGACGATCGCAAGCAGCCGGGCCAACTGGGCCTGGGACAGCGAATCTTCCGCCTGGAATAACGTCAGTTGCGTATTTAGCACAGTTACGATGTCCGCCGTGCCGGCGCGAAGCTGTTGCTCGGACAGTTGAAAGGCCCGCCGCGAGGCCGCCAGAACCTCGCGCTGCAGCCGCAGCCGCTCGGTGGTCTCCCGGATCGACACCAGCGCGTTGTCGACATCGGCAAACGACTGGATCACCGTCTTGCGGTAGGTCTGCAGCAGCTCATCCTGTCTCGCCCTGGTGAGTTCGAAATTGCCGAGAATTTTGCCGCCATCGAAGATCGGCTGCGTCAGGCTGCCGACGACGTTGAAGAACGCGGCGTGCGGCTGGAACAACGACACCAGCGACGAACTCTGATAGCCGCCCGACCCGGTCAACTGGATGCTGGGAAAGAACTGCGCGCGGGCGCTGCCGACGTTGGCGGTGGCGGCGGCCAGCTGCGCTTCCTGGCGTCGGATATCGGGGCGTTGCGTCAGCAGTTCCGACGGCAGGCCCGGGGTCACGCGCGGCGCCGAAATCCGGTTGAGCGAACCGCCGGTGATGCGCACGCTTTCCGGCGGCCGCGCCACCAGCGTGGCCAGCGCGTTGACGTTCTGCGCCAGCGTCTGCCGCAGCGCCGGCACCGCGGCGCGCTGGTTGGCGAGCACGCTTTCCTGCTGGGCGACGTCGAGGTCGGTTCCGGTGCCGGCACTCAGCCGCTGCTTGATAGCGGCGAGGATGCGTGTCGCCGCCGCGATATTGCGCTCGGCGCTGCGGATCCGGTCCTGTGCGGCCAGCACCTGGAAATAGGCATTGGCGACGCTGACCAGCGCGGTCAACGCCACCACATCGCGATCGAAGCGGGTGGCGATGCTGGTCTCCTCCGCGGCCTGCGCGGCGTCGCGATTCTTGCCCCAGAAATCGAACTCGTAGCTGGCGCTGAGCGAGGACTGGTAGTTGACGACTTCGCGGCCGCCATTGGTCAGGCCGCTGGAGCTGGAACCGGAGCTGCGGGAATAGGTCTGCTGACCGGTGCCGCTGAGGCTCGGCAGCAGCGGCGCGCCCGCGACGCGCGCCTGCGCGTCCGCCTGGATGAAGCGTGCGGTGGCCGCCGCGATGTCCAGATTGACGGTCTGGGCCTCCTCCATCAGCGTGGTCAATTCCGGCGAACGGAAGCCGCGCCACCAGTCCAGCGTCGGCGGGGCGTCCGGGCGGGTCAATCGCGCGGCCTTGTACCCTTCCGGGATGTCCAGCGCCGGGTCGGGCAGGTCCTTGGTCAGAATGCAGCCCGCGGAACTGACCACCACGCACAGCGCGGCAAGCCATCGCGCGACACAGTCCCGGCGGGGGATGGCCGCAAGCAGGCCGTCCACGGCAACGTCAGCGCGTTGTTTCACGTCCGGCCTCCGCCGGGCATCACGCCCGGCATCCGACGACGCGAAAGACACTCGACCGATCCGCTGATGACGCTTGTGGAGACTGCCTGCGACACGGTCACCGCTGTGATGCTTCCTCTTGGGAACCCGATTGCCATCCTAGCCGGGCGATGCCGGGGCGGACAGTCCTGTTCCGCTCTCCATGGCGGCGCTGTCGCGGGCTGGAAGCCGTCGTATGCGCACCAAAACCGCCAAGTTATCTCTATTCCATAGGCATTTCTGGAGATCGACCAGATCCGGTTGGCGGCAGCAATCTTACAAAGATTTCATGTGTCTTGCCCTGATCAGCCGATTCGCGGGAGCCTCGCGATCCATCGCTGCCGCCTGCTGAAACTTCGGCCGCCATGCCCCGTATCTCGCTCAGCAACGAATGGGGGCCATGAATGCGAGTCGCGGTGATCGGAACGGGAATTGCAGGCAACGCCGCGGCCTGGACCCTGTCGAAACGCTATCCGGTCACAGTCTACGATCGCGAAATACGGCCGGGCGGACACAGCCATACCGTCACCATCGACTACGACGGGGCCCGGTTGGCGGTCGATATCGGCTTCATCGTCTACAACGAACTGAACTATCCCGATCTGACCGAGCTGTTCGCCCATTTGGGTGTCGAGACCGTGGAAAGCTGCATGAGCTTTGCGGTCACGGCGGATGCCGGCCGCTTCGAGTGGAAAGGCGGCGGCAACAACTGGGGCGAGACCGCCCGGGGATTGTTCGCGCAACCGCGAAACCTGTTGTCGCCGTCCTATCTGTGGATGCTGCGCGACGTCCTGACCTTCAACACAAAGAGCACCGAAGACTACAAGGCCGGCAGATTGGCCGGATTGACGCTGGGCGAGTATTTTCGCCAGAATCACTTCGCGCCGCGCCTGTTGACCGACTACCTCGCGCCGATGGGCGCTGCGATCTGGTCCGCGCCATCCAGCGAAATCCTGGACTTCCCCGCCGAGAATTTTGTGGCGTTCTTCAGCAACCATCGCCTGCTGCAATACGATCGCCCGGTCTGGCGTACGGTCAAGGGCGGCAGCCGGCGCTATGTGGAGAAGCTGACCGCGGCATTCCGCGACCGGCTCCGGCTCGGATGCGCCGTGACATCGATCGAGCGGACGCCGCATGGCGTCGTCGTCAACGACAGTCACGGACGAAGCAACAGCTATGATCACCTCGTCATTGCCTCCCATAGCGATCAGGCGCTGGCTATGCTGTCCGACGCCGACGATACCGAACGCGCCATTCTCGGCGCCATCGGCTATTCACCCAACACCGTCTACCTGCATCGCGACGCGAGGCTGATGCCGAAGCGCAAACGGGCATGGGCGTCGTGGAATTTCCTGCGCTGGCAGCGCGAGGGAGCGGCCGACAACGACGTTGCCGTCACCTACTGGATGAACCGGCTGCAGGGCATCGACGACGACAAGCCGCTGTTCGTCAGCCTCAACCCTCCGTTCGCGCCGGCGCCCGAGCTGACATTCGGCAAATATATGTGCGAGCATCCACAGTATAATGCCGCCGCCTTTGCCGCGCAGAAGCGCTTGGGCGAAATTCAGGGCCGGCGTCATACCTGGTTTTGCGGCGCCTGGACCGGCTACGGCTTCCACGAGGACGGATTGCGGTCCGGACTCGCGGTCGCCGAGGCGCTGGGCGCGGTGGCGCCGTGGCGCGAACCGCCGCCCGAACTGGCGCAGGCCGCGGAGTGACGATGGCGAAGCAACCCGCCACAGCCGGAACGCAGGACCACCGAATGGAGGCCGCCGCCGCGCTTTACGTCGGCGAGGTGATGCATGCGCGTCTGAAGCCGATCGGCCACCGCTTCAGCTATCGCGTCATGAGCCTGCTGATCGATCTCGACCGGCTCGACGCGGCAGACCGGCAATCGCCATTGTTCGGCATCAACCGGGCCGCCCTCTACAGCTTCCATGAAGCCGATCACGGCAGGCGCGACGGTTCATCCTTGCGCAGCTACGTGCAGGCTTGCGCGGCGGAGCACAGCATCGATCTCACCCGCGGGCGCGTGCTGCTGCTGTGCTATCCCCGGCTGTTCGGTTTCACCTTCAATCCGCTGTCGGTCTACTTCTGCCATTCGGCCCGCGGCGAGCTGGCACTTGTCATCTACGAGGTCCGCAACACGTTTGGGGACATCCACGCTTACGTGCTTCCGGTGAAGCCGGGCGAGCTCAGCGAAGCCGGTGTCCGGCAGCAACAGGAAAAGCTGTTTTACGTCTCTCCCTTCGTCGAGCTGGCGATGCGTTACCATTTCCGGGTTTCGCCGCCAGGCGACAACGTCAAATTGCGGATCCTGGAGACCGACCGCGAAGGCCCCCTGCTGTCGGCGACCTTCAACGGCCGCCGTCGCGCCCTGACCACGATGGCGCTGCTGCGCGCGTTCTTCGCGCTGCCGCTCGTCACCTTGAAGATCGTCGCGGCGATCCACTGGGAGGCCTTGCGGCTTTGGCTCAAGGGCGCGCGCCTGGTGCCGCGACCGAATGCAGCAGCGACCAAGGACGGCTTCGATGAAACCTTGGCGACTCCGATGCGGAACGACTATACTCGTCCCACGTTGCCTGCTGTCGGGCACAAGCCCGAGCCGCGGGAAGGCGCTCTGGTT
>JAYSPJ010000650.1:0-4074 GCA_043722155.1 Bradyrhizobium sp. | reverse complement strand
AACGACACGACTGGACGGCCGCGCCGCAGGCGCATGGAAATCTTTGCGTTTCTGTTTCTGACCGCGGTGCTGATGCCGGCCGCCGCGGTCGCGACCGTCGGCAGCTACGGGCTTGCCGTCTGGGTCTACCAGATGCTGGCCGGTCCCCCCGGCCCTCCCGCGCGCTGACAGCAGCCTTTCAAGGAAAATCCCGTGGCCAGACCTCGCAGCGCAATCAATCGTCGCGCCCTCATTACGGGCCGTCTGCTCAAGCCGGATCAGGTGGTCGCGCCGCCCGGCGGCGAAATCGCCAGCATTCTGGTGCAGGCACGGCCGGAATGCCTCGTCGAGGTGGAAGCCGCCATCGTGGCCCTGGCCGGCTGCGAGATCTACGGCCGCGATCCCAAGGGCAAGCTGGTCGTCGTGGTCGATGCGGCCGATGCGGGCGCGCTCGGATCCACGCTCAACACCATCGCGCTGTTGCCCGACGTCTATACCGCCTCGCTCGTCTTTCACGCCATCGACGCAAGCTGAAGCTTGACGTCGGGAGAATAGTCATGACCGCACCCAAACTCGACCGCCGCCAGGTTCTGAAGCTGGAGGCCGCCGCGATGGCGGCGCTGGCGGGCGGAATGACCACGCCGGCGCTGGCGGCAAATCTCGTCACCGACCGCGCCACCAGCGAGTTGAAGTGGGACAAGGCGGCGTGCCGGTTCTGCGGCACCGGCTGCAGCGTCATGGTGGCGACCAAGGACAATCGCGTGGTCGCAACCCACGGCGACATCAAGTCGGAGGTCAATCGCGGGCTCAACTGCGTGAAAGGCTATTTCCTTTCCAAGATCATGTACGGCCACGACCGTCTGACCCGGCCGATGCTGCGCAAGACGAACGGCAAATACGACAAGAACGGCGAATTCACGCCGGTGTCGTGGGATGAAGCCTTCGACATCATGGCGGAGAAATACAAGGCGGCGCTGAAGAAGCGCGGCCCCAGCGGGGTCGGCATGTTCGGTTCCGGCCAGTGGACGATCTGGGAAGGCTATGCCGCCGTCAAGCTGTTCAAGGCCGGCTTCCGCACCAACAACATCGATCCCAATGCGCGGCACTGCATGGCCTCCGCCGTTGCCGGCATGATGCGCACCTTCGGCATCGACGAGCCGATGGGCTGCTACGACGACATCGAGTCGGCGGATGCGTTCGTGCTGTGGGGCTCGAACATGGCCGAGATGCACCCGATCCTGTGGACCCGGGTGACCGATCGAAGGCTTTCGGCGTCGCATGTCCGCGTCGCCGTGCTGTCGACCTTCGAGCACCGCTCGTTCGACCTCGCCGACATCGGCATGGTGTTCAAGCCGCACACCGACCTCTACATCCTCAACGCCATCGCCAACCACATCATCAAGACCGGCCGGGTCAACAAGGAGTTCGTCGCCGCGCACACCACGTTCAAGCGCGGCCAGACCGACATCGGTTACGGCCTTCGCCCCGAACATCCGCTGCAGAAGAAGGCGACCGGTGCGGCCAAGGCCAACGACTCCACCGACATGAGCTTCGAGGAATATGCCAAGTTCGTGGCCGACTACACGCTGGAGAAGGCGGCGGAGATGTCGGGCGTGCCGGTCAACCGCCTGGAGGCGCTGGCCGAAATCTATGCCGACCCCAAGACCAAGGTCACCAGTTTCTGGACCATGGGTTTCAACCAGCACACCCGCGGCGTCTGGTGCAACAACCTCGTCTACAACATCCACCTGCTGACCGGGAAAATCTCCGAGCCCGGCAACAGCCCGTTCTCGCTGACCGGCCAGCCCTCGGCCTGCGGCACCGCGCGCGAGGTCGGCACCTTCTCGCATCGCCTGCCCGCCGACATGGTGGTGACCAACAAGGCGCATCGCGACATCGCCGAGAAGATCTGGAAGCTGCCCGAGGGCACCATTGCCGACAAGCCGGGCTATCACGCCGTGCTGCAGAGCCGGATGCTGAAGGACGGGTTGCTCAACGCCTACTGGGTTCAGGTCAACAACAATTTGCAGGCCGGGCCCAACGCCAATGAGGAGACCTATCCGGGTTTCCGCAATCCGGAAAACTTCATCGTGGTGTCCGACGCCTATCCGTCGGTGACGGCGCTCGCCGCCGACCTGATCCTGCCCACCGCGATGTGGGTGGAAAAGGAAGGCGCCTACGGCAATGCCGAGCGGCGCACCCAGTTCTGGCACCAGATGGTCACAGCCCCCGGCGAGTCGCGCTCGGACCTCTGGCAACTGATGGAATTTTCAAAACGCTTCAAGATCGAGGAAGTCTGGCCGGAAGAATTGCTCGCCAAGAAGCCGGAATACCGCGGCAAGACGCTGTTCGACGTGCTGTTCAAGAACGGCCAGGTCGACAAGTTCCCGCTGTCCGACATCGAAGCCGGTTACGCCAACGACGAGTCGAAGGCGTTCGGCTTCTACGTCCACAAGGGCCTGTTCGAGGAATATGCCGCTTTCGGCCGAGGCCATGCTCACGACCTGGCGCCGTTCGAGACCTATCACCGCGAGCGCGGGCTGCGCTGGCCGGTGGTCAATGGCCAGGAAACCAAATGGCGCTTCCGCGAGGGTCTGGACCCCTATGTCAAGGCAGGGACCGGCGTGCAGTTCTACGGCCACCCGGATGGCAAGGCCCGGATTTTCGCTCTGCCGTTTGAACCGGCGGCCGAATCCCCCGACAGCGAGTATCCGTTCTGGCTTTCGACCGGTCGCGTGCTGGAGCACTGGCATTCCGGGACCATGACGCGCCGCGTCCCCGAGCTCTACAAGGCCTTCCCCGAGGCGGTGTGCTTCATGCATCCCGACGACGCGGCCGAGCTGAAGCTGCGGCGCGGCGACGAGGTCAAGGTGCAGTCGCGCCGCGGCTTCATCCGCACCCGCGTGGAGACCCGGGGCCGCAACAAGACGCCGCGGGGCCTCGTATTCGTGCCGTGGTTCGACGAGGCGCAGCTCATCAACAAGGTGACGCTGGACGCCACCGATCCGATCTCGCTGCAGACCGATTACAAGAAATGCGCCGTGCGCATCGAGCGGGTGTGAATGCCATGATCGGAAAACCCGGTATCTTCGTACTGCTCATCGCGCTTGCGGCCGGATCGAGTTCGCTGCTGGCGCAATCGCTCAATTCGGGCCTGCGCGGCCCGACCCCGCTGAACGAGGAGGGGCCCGCCCCGCCGATGACGCCGATGCGCAACACCTCGGAGAAGGAGACGCGGAACTATCCGGAGCAGCCGCCGGTCATTCCGCATTCGATCGAGGGCTATCAGATCGACATGGACGGCAACAAATGCCTGTCCTGTCACGCCCGCGCCCGCACCGGCGAGTCGAAGGCCCCGATGGTCTCGATCACCCACTTCATGGATCGCGACGGCCAGTTCCTGGCCTCGGTGTCGCCGCGCCGGTTCTTCTGCAACTCCTGCCACGTTCCGCAGAACGTGGTGAAGGCGCCGATCTCCAATGACTTCGTCGACGTCGACACCCTGATCAGCCGCTCGACGCCGGGAGGACGCCGATGAGCGCGGTCGATCCGGCCGCGCCGCGCCGATCCTGGCTGGCACGTCTCTGGAATTTCATCGTCGAATTGTGGTATGTGCTGCGCCGGCCGAGTTCGGTGTTCGGGCTCGGCGCGCTGGTGTTCGCCGGCTTCGTCGCCGGCGTGATCTTCTGGGGCGGCTTCAACACCGCGCTGGAGCTGACCAATACCGAAAAATTCTGCACCGGCTGCCACGAGATGCGCGACAACGTGTTCGCCGAACTGAAAGCCACCATCCATTTCTCCAACCGCTCCGGCGTCCGCGCCAGCTGCCCGGATTGCCACGTCCCGCACAACTGGACCGACAAGATCGCGCGCAAGATGCAGGCCTCCAAGGAGGTCTGGGGCAAGCTCTTCGGTACCATCGACACCCGCGAGAAGTTCGTCGATCATCGGCTGGAAATGGCGCTGCGCGAATGGGCGCGGTTCAAGGCCAATGACTCCCTGGAGTGCCGCAACTGCCATAGCGCGGAGTCGATGGATATCACCAGGCAGTCGCCGCGCGCCTCGGTCGCGCATCAGCGCTTCCTGTTCACGGGC
>JAYSPJ010000649.1:0-5531 GCA_043722155.1 Bradyrhizobium sp. | reverse complement strand
GCGAACCCGCCAGCCATAACCGTCCCAGAACCGCTGGCGCTGCCAGAAGCAACTGGGCTCCACGACATAGGCCGGGCCGCCATAATAGCCGTATCCGGGGCCGTAATAACCCGGTCCGTAATAGCCGTTCTGGGATGCGATCGCGCCGCCGATAATGGCGCCGCCGAGCAGCCCGGCCGCGACGCCCGCGGCGACGCCACGCTGCGCTTGCGCCGGTGCAGGCGCTGCCACGGCCGAAACAGCCAGGGTGGCGACGGCAGCGAGTGCCATCAATGTCTTCCTCATGGCTTCACCTTTCTCATGGAGCAGGGACAGTGAGAGGTCTGTCTCGGCAAAAGTTCCACATTTCGCTTGAATGATCAATGAACGGACACGCCAGATTTGGCGAGGAATCGGGCTGGGTGTCGACTTTTTGCGGCGCACAAGCCTGGCCGTGCCGGGTTCGGAGCGAAGAAAAACCCATGACAAATGCGATGGCGGCATTCGGGATGGCGGCCGGCGTCGAGGCCGACCTTGCCGCCGAGATCGGCGCCCGAGCGCTCTATCAGGAAGCGGCGACCCATTGTCACGGCGTCAAGGACTACGTCTCGCGCAACCTGTTCGAAAGCCTGATGAAGGACGAGGAGCACCACATCGACTTCCTCGAAACCCAGCTCGATCTGATCAAGCGCATCGGGCTCGAGCTTTACACCCAGAAGCATGTCGGCGGGCTCGAGAGCGAGCACTAGGCAGGCAGCGAGATGTCCGACCTCTTACCTTCCGCCCGCAGCGGAGGGTGAGGAACAGCTCGACCGAACAAATCTCTCACAGTTGCTCCTTGTAACGCTCCTCGACCATGGCCTGGCTTTCCGGCTCGCCGAGGCTGGTCTGGTCGTGGATCACCTGGCTGATGCTCGGAAGCGCGGCGCGTTCGACCCGGCTCTCCTGCGACCACAGCTTCGAGCGCATCAGGGCCTTGCCGCAATGGAAATAGGCTTCGCGCACGCTGATGCTCAGCGCCGCGCGCGGAAGCTTGCCGAACTCCACCATCGAGGCCAGCAAATCCGGATCCGCCGAGAGCCTGCCCTTGCCACCGACGCGCAGCGTCTCGTCGATACCCGGCACGAAGAAGATCAGCTGCACGAAGCCCGAGCCTTCGACGATGTTGCGAAAGCTGTCGATCCGGTTGTTGCCGGAGCGATCCGGCATCAGGAGCTGGTTCGGCCCGGCGACGTGGACAAAGCCGGGATTGCCGCCGCGCGGCGAAGCATCGACGCTGCCGTCGGAGCCGGAGGTGGCGAGGACGCAGAACGGCGACATCGCGATGAATTTCTGCGCATGCGCGTCGATCTCGGGCCGCGCCTTGGCAATCACGCGCGGCGAGGGGTCCGGATAGATCGTCTTGAGGTCGCTGGCGGCAAAGTCGGTCAAGGGCTCTCTCCGTTGCGAATGCCCGGCGAAACTATCACCGCGTGGTGGCTTGGCAAAGTCACTCCGGGCAGGGCCTGCGCGAGCAGGCGAAAGCGGTTCGAGGACATCGGGCCAGCGCGCGTCCTTCACATCGTCCGCCGCGGCGCCGCCTGCAGCAGTTCCTGCAGCTGTCCGGTGTAGAATTTGGCGTTGCCGGTGGTGAGATGACCGCGGGTCTCGGGTGAGGCCGGGATCAGATAGAGCTTGCCGTGCCTGACGCGCTTCATCGCGGCATCGGTGACGCCGGTCTCCGGCGGATTGCGCTCGTCGTCGGCTGCGTTGATCAGGAGCAGCATGGCCTCGATCTTCTCCAGTCCCGCGGACGGATTGAAATCGTGCGAGGACTCCCATGCGTAGACGAAATCGTTGGCGTCGGCCGTCACAGCCGTGGCCAGCCGGTCGTCGAGCATCTTGTCGGCCTTCGCCGCGGTCGGCGCCAGCGTCTGATAGGCCAGCGTGCCGCCGGCCGATGCGATGCCATAGGCGTGGATGGCGTATTTCATCATGCGCGGCTGCGCCGTGTAATTGCCGCCGTTGTAATCGGGATCGTTGCGGATGGTCTCGAGCATGATCCGCCGCAGCATCCAGTTGCGCGCGGCCATCTCGGTCGGCTGCGACGCCATCGGCACCACGGCATCCATCGCCTGCGGATATTTCACGCCCCAGATCCATGCGTGCATGCCGCCCATCGAATTGCCGATCACCAGCCGCAGATGCTTGATGCCGAGGCCTTCCTTGACCAGTCGGTACTGGGCGTCGACCATGTCTTCGTAATTGTATTTCGGGAATGCCGTCTTCATGCCGTCGGACGGTTTTGAGGATTTGCCGTGGCCGATGCTGTCGGGGATGATGATGTAGTATTTCGATGCGTCCAGCGGCTGGCCGGGACCGAACAACTCGCCGGCGAAGGCCGGCGTCAGCATGTTGACGGCCGAGCCGCCGGTGCCGTGCAGCACCAGCACCGGCTCTCCGGCCGGTTCGCCGATCGTGGTATAATGCAGCCGCAGCTCCGGCATGGTGTCGCCGGTGTGGAATTTGAAATCCTTCGCGACCCAGCTGCCCTGCTTCGGCGCCGGATAATCCGCGGCAATGGCCGAGATCGAGGTCAGCGCAAGGGCGGCCGAAAGGGCCGCTGACGAAATGAAATTCATGATGTTCTCCCGAATGCGGCCGCTTCGGCGGGTCGCTTGGGCGTGAGGCTAGCACGGCGCGCGCGATGATCCGAGATGGCCGCGCGGCGATGATCGCCAAAAATTTAAGGGAATCAGCGCCGTGCCGAGGGAATATTACGGCTTGTCCTCGACGTCGGTGTCGGGCCGGTCGCTGCCATCGGCGGTTTCGGTGTGCCACTTGCCGTCGGGGGTCTCGTATTCGATCGCCTCGGTGCGTCCGGGCACGCGCTGCTCGGCGGCGGCGCGCTTGGCGGCGGCCAGCGCCGCGGCGTGCGTCGCAAAGGGTTCCGAAAACACGCCGTTGACGGTGTAGGCCCAGCCGCCGTCATGCTGGACGATCTTGTAGGTGACGTGGCTCATGTGGAACTCGCTTCTTTGCTGGCGGACGCTGCGGCAGGGGTGAACGCGCCGCCCATTCTATGGCAAAATGCGGCCGCGATGTAGGTCTTGCGGACGGTTATTCGTCCCCGGTTCGGGAGCTGCGGACACCGACCGGGGCAGGCGGGCAAGGGAGAGATCAAATGTGCCGCAACATCAAGACGCTGTTCAATTTCGAACCGCCGGCGAGCGCGGACGAAATCCACGCTTCCGCGCTGCAGTTCGTGCGGAAACTGTCGGGCTTCAACAAGCCGTCGCAAGCCAACGCCGAGGCGTTCGACCGCGCGGTCGCCGAGGTCTCGGCGTCGGCCCGGCGCCTGCTGGCATCGCTGCACACCCATGCGCCGGCGCGCGACCCCGACACCGAGGCGGAGAAGGCCAGGGAGCGGTCAAGGCTGCGGTTCGGCTGAATGATGGTTCGCGGATTGCGTGATGCACCTCACGGTGCGTCGCGGCGGCGGCGCGCATGATGGCTGACGTTGATCAGCCGCCGGAGAACAGCCATGAATCCCTCTGCCCGATTGAAACTCGGTTCAGTCCTGTTCACGCTGTTGTGGACCGGCGGCATGGTGTGGTGGAGCGGGGCGCTTGAACCCGCCAACATCATCATATTGTCGATCTGCGGCGCCCTGGCCGGCTATTTCTGGTACCGCGCGATGCGCTGGCAGTTCCAGCTCATGGGCATGCTGCCGCGCAACGAGCAGATGCAGTGAGAGCGATCGAGGCAGAGCAGGGTGGGCCGACTCTGTCCCCGCAAGCGAGGCGAGGGAGAAGCGATCGCGCCTCTTCAATTTCAACACCCTGCGTCCGTTAGCCTGCGTCCCACACCACCGGCAGATTGAGCAATCCGCGAAACGCCCAGCCGCCGATCCGCACCGGTTCGCTGGCGTCGAGCCGCAGGCCCTTCAGCCGTGCGAAAACGCCCGGCAACGCGACGTCCGCGACCATCGCGCGCGAGGCGAAAGCGCCGGCGCAGTAATGCGGGCCGGCCCCGAAGGCGATGCTCTTCTGGGTATTGCGGGTGACGTCGAAACGATCCGGATCGGCAAAGCAGGCTTCGTCGCGGTTGGCCGAGCCGAACATGAAGAACACCCGGTCCTCCGGTTCGAAATCGACGCCGCCATAGGACCACTTCTTGGCCACCCGCCGCGGCGACATCCCGATCGGCGCGATCCAGCGGGCATATTCCTCGAACACGTCGAGCCATTTCGCCTTGCCCGCGCGAACCAGCGCCAACTGCTCGGGATGCGTCAGCAGCGCCCAGACCGTACCGGCGATGGCATCGCGCGGCTCGTTCTGCCCGCCCGAGATCGCGAGCTTGATGTTGGCGCGGATGCTGTCGATCGCCATGCCGGCCGCCAGCAGCACGCTGAGGATCGAGGTGTTGGGATGCTTTGTCACTACCGGGATCATGTCGTCGATCGCGGCATCGATCCCCGCGGTGGCGGCATGGCAGCGCGCCTCGATTTCCTTGTTGCCGCTGTAATTGGCGATGCCGTCGATCATCGCCTGCGACCACGCGTCCATGTCCGCAAAGCGCATGTTGGTCAGCCCGGTGACGTCCTTCAGGCATTCGGCCGACAGCGGCAGCGCGAACGCCTTGCAGAGATCGGCAGCACCTCGCGGCGCGAGCTCATCGAGGATGCGGTCGGCATGGGCCTGGAACTGCCGGCTCCAGGTGTCGCGCACGGTGCGCGGCGACACCGACGGAAACATCGCCGCGCGCTCGGCCATATGCGCCTCGCCGTCCTTGCGCATCATGTTATGGCCCATCAGCGTGTTCATCAGGCCCGAAGGCTGGTGCGAGGAAAACACGTCGACGCGTTTTTCCTGGCTGAAGATGTCGTCGCGCCGGGTGAAGACGGTGGAGCCGAGCTGCGGCACGAACGCGATCGGCGCCTCTTTCCGCATCTTCGCCAATGCCGGATAGGGATCTGCCCAGAAGCTGGCGACGTCGATGTCGAAATGCGGGGCGTTGGACATGGGAGAGAATCTCTGGCTGCTGCTATTTATCACAAGGCCCGAACGACGCCCGACAGTTCCAAGCCGTCATTGCGAGCCAACGGGTCGGCGCGAAGCGCCGCCCGATGACAGGCTCCGCGAAGCAATCCAGCTTGCGGCAAGTAAGGAAGCTGGATTGCTTCGTCGCTACGCTCCTCGCAATGACGGCGGAACTCAAATCGTCCGGTACCCGCCATCCACCATCACGATCGAGCCGCTGACGTAAGCCGACAGGTCCGAGGCGAGGAAGATCGCGGGCCCGACGATGTCCTCCGGCTTTCCGGCGCGCCCCAATGGGGTGTGATCGATGAAGACCTTCGCCAGTTCCGGGTTGCTGGCGCGCACCTTCTCGTTCAGCGGGGTCTCGATGAACCCCGGGCCGATCGCATTGGCGCGCACGCCGTCCTTGCCGAGCTCGGCGGCGAGCGCCTTGGTGAAGCCGAGCACGCCGTGTTTCGAGGCGGTGTAGGCCGGCGAACTCGGCGTGCGCAGATGCACGAAGGACTGGATCGAGCCGATGTTGACGATGCG
>JAYSPJ010000648.1:0-8765 GCA_043722155.1 Bradyrhizobium sp. | reverse complement strand
CAAGTTTGGTCATGTGCGCATCGCCCCGCGGGTCAACGCATCTGCGGGTTGGAGGGAACATGAAGAACAAAATTACCGGGCGCTCGGCATTCCTCGCATTGCTGAAGGACGAGGGCATCACGCATCTGTTCGGCAATCCCGGCACCACCGAATTGCCGATCATGCACGCCCTGAAGGAGCATCCCGACCTCACTTATGTGATGGCGATGCAGGAAAGCCTGGTGGTCGCCATCGCCGACGGCTACAGCCGCGCCTCGGGCAAGCTCGTCGCCTGCAACGTCCATGTCGCGCCCGGGCTCGGCAACGCGATGGGCTCGCTGTTCAATGCGAGTTTTACCGGCACCCCGATGATCTTGACCGCCGGCCAGCAGGAGCAGGGCCACGGCCTGATGGAGCCCGTACTGTACGGGCCGCTGGTGCAGATGGCGGAGCCGCTGGTGAAATGGGCGGTCGAGGTGACGCGACTGGAAGACCTGCCGCGGATCGTGCGCCGCGCCGCCAAGATCGCGACCACGCCGCCGACCGGGCCGGTGTTCATCTCGCTGCCCGGCGATATCCTCAATGCCGAAGCCGGCATCGAACTGGGACGTTCGACCCGCGTCGATACAAGGGTAAAGCCGTCCGACGAGTCCCTGGCTGCGCTGGCTCAGCGGATCCTGAAGGCGCAGAATCCGGTCATCATCGCCGGCGATGAAATCGTCAAGAGCGACGCGCTGCAGGAAGCCGCTTGGCTGGCCGAGACGCTGGGCTGTGCCGCCTATCAGTGCTCTACGCCGTACGGCGCGCATTTCCTGTCGGAGAGCCCGTGCTTCATGGGCGCGCTGTCGCGGCTGCAAAAGCAGGTTCGCGAGGTGCTGTCGCCCTACGACCTCATGATCGTGCTTGGCGCAGATCCGTTGCGGATGTCGGTCTACAGCGAGGTCGATCCGCTGCCCGAGGGGATGCCGATCGTGCAGATCGGGCTGGTCGACTGGGACCTCGCCAAGAATTACGGCGCCGAGATCGCGCTGAAGGCCGATGTGAAGGAAACCCTGCGCGTGCTGATTCCGGCGCTGAGAGCCGGCGGCGGCGCAGCACTGGAGACGCGGGCCAAGCAAGGGATCGCGGCGCTGGCACCGAAGAACTGGACCGCCAAGCGCAAGGTTCTGGTCGAGCAGATCTCCAAGAACAAGGATCGTTCGCCGATCGATCCGGACTGGCTGGCGCTGCAGGTGGTCGAGGCGATGCCCCAAAATGCCATCCTGGTCGACGAGGGGCTGACGTCGTCGCGCCAGATCCTGGCGCTGCGCCCGCATCGCGACCGCTACGGTTATCATGCGCTGGCTTCCGGCGGCATCGGCTGGGGCCTGCCGGCCTCGGTCGGCGTCAGCCTGGCGAATCCGGATCGACCGGTGGTGTGCTTTTCCGGCGACGGCAGCGCGATGTATTCGATCCAGGCATTGTGGACCGCAGCGCATCACAAGCTGCCGCTGACGGTGGTGATCGTGAACAATGGCGGCTATCGCATCATCAAGCAGCGCCTGCTGGCGTTTCACGGCGACGATCATTACGTCGGCATGGATTTCGTCGATCCCGAGGTGGACTTTACGGCGCTGGCAAAATCGCTGGGGATGGAAGCAACGCGGGTCACCGAGCCCGGTGACATCGCGTCTGCGCTCAAATCGGCATTCTCGCGGCCCGGCCCTAAACTGATCGAGGTGGTAGTGGACGGCGCAGTCTAACACCATCATTGCGAGCCAACGGGTCGCGCGAATGCGCGCCCGATGACAGGCTCCGCGAAACAATCCAGCTTTAATGCAGCAAAGCTGGATTGCATCGTCGCTTCGCTCGTAATGACGTGCACAGGACACCAAGCAGCCGGATACCGGATATCAGACATCGAGAACAAGTAGATGAAGATTGCCGGGGTCCGGACCCACCTCCTTGAGGCCGCGCTTTCGCAGCCCTTCGCCTATTCGCGCGCGTGGTACGATACGCGCACCGCGATGGTGGTCGAGATCGAGACCGATGAAGGCCTGATCGGTTGGGGCGAATGCTACGGACCCGCCCGGATCACCGCTGCCGTCGTCCAAAGCATCGCGCCATGGCTGATCGGCCAGGATCCGCTGCGGACCGATTTCTTGTGGCAGATGATCTACTCCCGGCTCAGGGATCACGGACAGAAGGGTGTCGTGATCCAGGGGCTGAGCGGCATCGACATCGCCCTTTGGGATATCAAGGGAAAGCATTTCGGCATTGCCGTGCATCGCCTGCTTGGCGGCCCGCGTCGCAGCGAGGTGCAGGCCTACGCGACGGGTCTTTACCGGCGCAAATCGGGCGACCCCCTCCGGTATCTTGCCGAGGAAGCGGCGGGCTATGCCGCAGACGGCTTCAAGGCGGTAAAGCTCAAGGTCGGCTTCGGTGTGGAAGAAGATGCCGCGGTGACGCGCGCGGTGCGGGAAGCGATCGGGCCTGACGTCGGATTGATGGTCGATGCCAACCATGCCTACGACGCTGTTGCTGCGATCCGTCTCGGCAGGATGATCGAGGTGCACGACATCGGATGGTTCGAGGAACCGGTGCCGCCGGAGGATATGGCGGGATATCGGGCCGTGAAAGCGGCGATTTCGATCCCGATCGCCGGCGGGGAATGCGAGTTCACGCGGTTTGGCTTTCGCGACCTGCTGGCGTCGCGGGCGATCGATATCATCCAGCCGGACACCTGCGCAGCGGGCGGGTTGTCCGAATGCAAGAAGATCGCCGACATGGCCGAGGCGTTCGGCGTGCGGTACAATCCGCATGTCTGGGGCACCGGCATCGCGATCGCGGCATCGCTGCAACTGCTCGCCGTTCTGCCGTCGCATATGCCGCCTTCACTCGCACCCGTCGAGCCCATGCTGGAGTTCGATCGGACGGAACATCCCATTCGCCAGTCGCTTCTGGTGCAACCGATCGAGCATACGAATGGCGTCGTGCGAGTGCCCGACGGCCCCGGCCTCGGCATCGAGGTCGACCGCGAAGCGCTGGCGCGGTTTGCAGTCCCGCAATGAGGACAAGCGTTGGCGTCTTATTCCGCCGCCTTCGCCCGCATAGGAGGCCGATACTGCACGGCCGGATGCGGCGTCGACAATCGCGCGCGGCCCGCGCCGAACAGCTTTTCGCGCAGCGTTCCCTCGGCATAGGCGGGTTTGTAGCGGCCGCGCCGGGTCAGTTCGGGCACCAGCATGTCGGCGATGTCCTCGAAATCGCCAGGCGAGACCGCGAACGGCACGTTCAGGCCGTCGACGTCGGTCTGCTCGAACCAGGCTTCGATCTCGTCGGCAACCTTCCCGGGCGTGCCGACCACGACGGGTCCGATGCCGCCGATGCCGACATGCTGGGCGACCTCGCGCACGGTCCAGACCCGGTCCGGATCGGCGCGGGTGATATTATCCATTGCGGTGCGGCCGGCATCGTTCTCGACGTGACGGACCTGCTGGTCGAGGTCGTAGGTCGAAAAATCGACCCCGGTCCAGCCGGACATCAAAGTGAGCGCGCCCTCGGGATTGATGTGGCTGCGGTAGTCGGCGTATTTGGCTTTGGCCTCCGCCTCGGTGCGGCCGAGAATGATGGTGAACATGCTGAACATCAGGATTTCGGCCGGGTTGCGGCCGGCCTTGGCGGCGAGGTCGCGAATGGCGGCGACGCGCGGCGCGATGATTTTCGCCGACGGCCCCGACATGAACACGCATTCGGCATGCTCGGCGGCGAACTGCCGCCCGCGCGGCGAGGTGCCGGCCTGATACAGCACGGGGGTACGCTGCGGCGATGGCTCGCAGAGGTGAATGGCGTCGACGCGGTAGTTGGCTCCGGCGTGCTGTACGCGATGCACCCTGGCGGGATCGGCAAAAATTCCCCGTGCGCGGTCGCGCAGCGCCGCGTCATCTTCCCAGCTTCCTTCCCAGAGCTTGTAGACCACTTCCATGTATTCGTCGGCGACGTCGTAACGGTCGTCATGCGCAGTCTGCTTGTCCTTGCCGGCGCCCTTGGCCGCGCTGTCGAGATAGCCGGTCACCACGTTCCAGCCGATCCGTCCCTCGGTCAGATGGTCGAGCGTCGACATCCGCCGCGCGAACGTATAAGGCGGCTCGTAGGACAAATTGGAGGTCACTCCAAAACCGAGATTCTCGGTCACGGCGGCCATCGCCGGGATCAGCAGCAGGGGGTCGTTGGCGGGGGTCTGCGCGGCGTTGCGCAATGCCGCGTCGGGGCTACCGCCGAACACGTCGTAGACGCCGAGCACGTCGGCGAGAAACAGCCCGTCGAACCGTCCCCGCTCCAGCGTTTTGGCGAGATCGGTCCAGTACGGCAGCCGGTTATATTCCGTGGTGCGGTCGCGCGGATGGGTCCACAGCCCCGGCGACTGATGCGCGACGCAGTTCATGGCGAAGGCGTTGAGCCGGATTTGTTTCTTCATGATCGAAAAGCCTCGAGGCGCCCCGCAGAGGGCTCCCTGTTACTTGCCCGGTCTGAACGCCGGGCTGTGAGCGAAATTGTTGCATTCCGGCTGGGCTTAGCAAAGCAAATTGTCCGCGTGGTGCCCACTTCCGGTCGACGCCGGTTCTCGGTACGTTGGTCGAAGACCGAAAAGTCCGTGACTGCAAAAGAGAAGACATGACCAGAGCCGATGCCATCGCCGGAGCTCGCCAACGGCTTCATTCCGGCGAGTTCCTCGCCGAACTCGACCGCAGGGTCGCCTTTCAGACCGAAAGCCAGAATCCCGCGAGGGGCGATGCGCTGCGCGCCTACCTGGAGGACGAACTGCAGCCGGCATTTGCGCAACTCGATTTCTCCTCACGATTGATCGAATCGCCGACCGGAAAGGGGCCTTATCTGGTCGCGGAATATCAGGAAGATGCCTCGGCGCCGACCGTTCTGATGTACGGACACGGCGACGTCGTCGACGGCATGGCCGGCGAATGGCGCGACAATCTCGATCCGTGGCGGACGACAATAGCGGGCAATCGGGTCTACGGCCGCGGTACCGCCGACAACAAGGGCCAGCACAGCATCAATCTGTCGGCGCTTTCGGCCGTACGCGAGGCGCGCGGTGGCCGGCTCGGCTTCAATGCCAAATTTGTCATCGAGACCGGCGAGGAAGTCGGCTCGCCGGATTTGCGCCAGGTCTGCGAGACGCTGCGTGATGAGCTGAAGGCCGATCTGTTTCTGGCATCCGACGGGCCGCGGCTTTCCGCCGATCGCCCGACCATTTTCCTCGGTTGCCGCGGAGGTTTGCGGCTTCATCTCGACGTGAAGCTGCGCGACGGGGCGCATCATTCCGGCAATTGGGGCGGCGTGCTGGCCAATGCCGCGACGATTCTGTCCAGCGCGATCGCTTCCCTGGTCGACCACAAGGGACGGATGCGGCTCGATCAGCTGAAGCCACCGCGCATTTCCAACCAGATCCGCGCGGTGCTGGCTGATGTGAAGGTCGAGCCGACGCCGGATGAACCGGCCCTCTCGCCGGACTGGGGCGAGGAGGGACTGTCGGCCGCCGAGCGACTCTACGCGTGGAACACGCTCGAAGTGCTGGCGATGTCTGCAGGCAACATCGCAAGCCCCGCGAATGCAATCCCCGGCGAGGCGCATGCGGTGCTGCAGTTGCGCTTCGTCGTCGGCACCAGGATCGATCAGGTCATCGACGCGGTGCGGGCGCATCTGTGCGACAACGGATTTCCGATGGTCGAGGTTCGCGCGGCCCAGAGCTTTGCCGCGTCACGCACGGATTTCGATAGCCCCTGGGTCAGCTGGGCGGCGGAGTCGATCCGGCGGACCACCGGGAAAGCGCCCGCGATCCTGCCGAATTTCGGGGGATCGCTGCCCAACGACGTATTCTCGGAAGGTCTTGGCCTGCCGACGATCTGGGTGCCGCATTCCTATCCGGGCTGTTCGCAGCACGCGCCCGATGAGCACATTCTGCTCACCGTGACCGAAGAGGCGCTCGGCATCATGGCAGGCTTGTTCTGGGATCTGGGCGAGACGCCGCGCGATCGGCAATGAGTTCCGCGCGCCATCGGGCGACGTGGCGCGACGGAGCTGGATTGACTTTGCCGGCGCCGCTGAACAACGGTGTCGCGATGAGCAAGGTATCAAACTCTCAAACACGGCTGAAGGCGACGTTCCGGGTCAAGTTGAACGGCAAGACCGTCGCGATCGAGACCATCGGTCAGGCTTACGGCTTCATCAGCAGCCTCAGCTCGGTCGAATGGATGGAGTTTCAATCGCTCCACAGCGATGCCAAGGCGGCGCTCGAGGCCGCGGCCGACAATGGCATCTTGATCGTGCAGGCGACCAACGCGCTCCGCGCCCTGTTCGCGCGCGCCAGGCTGCTCTGAAACCTAGACGCCCTCATCCAGCGCCACCAGTTCGCGCTTCTTGCGGAACGAGGGCAGCAGCGGGCCGACGAGAAGCACGACCGCAATCGCCAGGCATACCGCCGAGATCGGGCGCTGCACGAAGGTGAAGAGGTCGCCCTGCGACAGGATCAACGATTTGCGCAGGTTGTTTTCCAGCATCGGTCCCAGTACGAACGCCAGTACCAGTGGCGCCGGCTCAAAACCTATCTTGCGCATGAAATAGCCGATCACGCCGAATGCGATCATGACATAGACGTCGAACACGTTGTTGCTGGAGCAATAGACGCCGATGATGGTGAACAGGATGATCAGCGGAAACAGGATATTGTACGGCAGCTTCAGCAATTGAACCCACATCCCGATCAGCGGCAGGTTGAGCACCAGCAGCATCACGTTGCCGATATACATGCTGGCGACGATGCCCCAGAACAGGCCGGGGTTCTGCGTGATCATCAGCGGGCCGGGCTGCACCCCGTGCACGATGAAGGCGCCGAGCAGCAGCGCCATTACCACGTTCGGCGGAATGCCGAGCGTCATTAATGGAATGAACGCCCCGCCGGCGGCGGCGTTATTGGCGGCTTCCGGCCCCGCGACGCCCTCGATCGCGCCATTGCCGAACCGCTCCGGCGTCTTCGACAGCCGCTTCTCCAGCGCGTAGGACGCGAACGAGGAGATCACGGAGCCGCCGCCCGGCAGAATTCCCAGAAAGAATCCAAGGATGGTGCCGCGCCCGATCGGTCCGGCACTGGCCTTCCAGTCGACCTTGTTCGGCAGCAGCTGCGTGATCCTGGCGTTGATGACGTCGCGCTTGATGAACTGCTCGGTATTGATCAGGACCTCGGCGATGCCGAACAGGCCCATCACCACGGGCACCAGACCGATGCCGTCGATCAGTTCCAGGCGGCCGAAGGTCAGGCGAGGCTGTGCCGTGATGCTGTCGAGTCCGATCAGGCCGAGCACGATGCCGATGCAGGCCATCAGCAGCGCCTTCGCCATCGAGCCCTGGGTGAGGAAGGTCAGAACCACGAGTCCCAGAACCATCAGGCTGAAATACTCCGCCGGCCCGAATGCGATCGCGACGCTGGCGAGCGACGGCGCCACCAGCATCAGCGCAACCAGCGAGAACGTGCCGGCGATGAACGAGCCCAGCGCCGAGATGCCGAGCGCCGGACCGGCGCGGCCCTGCTTCGCCATCTGATGGCCGTCGATGCAGGTCACTACCGAGGCGGCTTCGCCCGGGATATTGACCAGGATGGAGGTGGTGGAGCCGCCATACATCGAGCCGTAATAGATGCCGGCCATCATGATGATGCCGGACTCCGGTGTTCCCGACAGCGTGATCGGCAGCAGCAGCGACATCGCCGAAATCGGACCGATGCCGGGCAGCACGCCCACCAGCGTGCCAATGAACACCCCGATGAAGCAGTAGAGCAGGTTGATCGGCAAAAGTGCGATGCCGAAGCCTTGCCCGACATTGAGAAGTGTTTCCATGTTTTCGGTCCAGTCAGCCGATTTCGAAGATGCCCGAGGGCAACTGGATCAGGAGCATGCGCTTCAAGACCCACCACACCCCGAACGGCGCAAGGAGGGCGATCGGAATGGCCAGCGACCAGCGCACCGGGTCGATGGCGCGCAACAGCAGCAGCATCAGCGGAATCGCGGAGAGCAGAAATCCAATCGTGTCGAGCGCGAAGGCAAAAGCGCTGAGGCAGGCAATGACCAGCAGCGGCTTGGTCCAGCGCGTGTCCTTCCAGCGTGAACCGAAGGTCGGGCCGCCTTCGGTCACGGCAGCAATGATGATGGTGGCGGCGAACACGCACATCAGGATGCCGGTGTAAAACAGCACGTAACCGGACCCGGGGTCGTTGATGGTGCCGAGCTTGAGTTTGAGGCCCGCCCAGACGACGAAGACGCCGAGCGCGAGGCCAATCAGCCCGCCCCACAGCTCGGAGTTGTTGAGGCGGAGTTTTACGTTGGATTGATCAGCCATCGACATTCTTTCGATCGTTCCCCGGACGCAGTGCGGCGACATTAGCGCGTTCGCGCGCGTCTTCGAAGCGCTTGGCGGGTCGCTGCAGCGCCGCGGTGTGGGTCCCGGCGCTGCGGCGCAGCGTTACACGCGGCACCGCGTCCGGGACAGCAGCGCCACTCAAAGTATCAATTCTTCTTCTTCGCCAGGCCGAGCGTCTCGATCACCTTGAGTTCGGAATTGGTGACCTCGACAACGAACTTCTTGTAGTCCTCGGTGTTCTTGTAGTTCGGAACCATGTCGAACTTGGCAAGTGTCGCGATCACGGCGGGATCGTCGAGCGCTTTCTTGAAGGCGTCGTGCAGCTTGGCGACGATCTTGGGGTCCATGCCCTTCGGTCCGGCGATGCCGAACGGCGAATC
>JAYSPJ010000647.1:0-10200 GCA_043722155.1 Bradyrhizobium sp. | reverse complement strand
TCCAGGGCGGCGGCCGCGCGTTGCGCTATGGCATCGGCGTCGGCCGCGATGGATTCCAGTGGCAGGGGCTGGTCAACATCACGCGCAAGGCGGAGTGGCCGGACTGGACGCCTCCACCGGAAATGATCGCGCGCCAGCCCTATCTGCCGCGTTTCATGGCCGGCGGACCCGGCAACCCGCTCGGCGCCCGCGCCATGTACCTCGGCACCACGGTCTACCGCATCCACGGCACCAACCGGCCGGATACGATCGGCACCGCGGTTTCGTCCGGCTGCTTCCGGCTGGTCAATGCCGACGTCGCCGACCTCTATGAGCGGGTTCCGGTCGGCACCAAGGTCATCATCCGGCAGAAGCCCGAACTGTAATCGCCGCGGCCCGTTCCCCGGCCGTTTCATTTCCCTGACATTGATGAGAAAAAAATGTTTCGCACATTTCGAGGCGGCCTGCTGATTGGCTTGGCGGTCGCCATCGCGGTCGCGGCTGCCGCCATTACGTATGAGCGTTATGACACCAAGACCCTGAAGCGGACCATCCGGCGCGGCGAGGTGCTGTGCGGCGTCAATGCCGGCCTGCCGGGCTTCTCGATACCCGACGACAAGGGCAACTGGATCGGATTCGACGTCGACTTCTGCCGCGCGGTGGCGGCCGCCATCTTCGACGATCCGAAGAAGACGAAATTCGTTCCGCTCGACGCCAACGAGCGCTTCAAGGAGCTGCAGAGCCGGAAAGTCGATATTCTGTCGCGCAACTCGACCTGGAGCATGTCGCGCGAGACCAACTTCGACCTCTATTTCCCGGCTGTCGCCTATTATGACGGCGAAGGCTTCATGCTGCCGGCGGCGCGCAAGATCGACTCCGGCCTGGAGCTCAACGGCAGCAAGGTCTGCGTGCAGGACGGAACCACGACGCGGCTCAACGTCGCGGATTATTTCCACACCAACAACATGCAATACGAGGAGATGAAGTTCGCCAAGCTGGACGATGTCGTCAAAGCCTATAATGAGGGTAAGTGCGACACCTTCACCGCCGACATCTCGCAGCTGTATGCGTTGCGGCTGAATCTCGGAAAGCCCGGCGACCACGTCATCCTGCCCGACGTCATCTCCAAGGAGCCGCTGGCCCCCGTGGTGCGGCAGCGCGACGACGACTGGATGATGATTGTGAAGTGGACCCTGTATGCGATGATCAATGCCGAAGAACTCGGCATCACCTCGAAAAACATCGACGAGGCGCTGAAGTCGAAGAAGCCCGATGTGATGCGGCTGGTGGGCACCGAAGGCGCTTACGGCGAGGAACTCGGCCTGACCAGGGACTGGGCCGCGCGCATTATCCGCCATGTCGGCAATTACGGCGAGATCTACGAGCGCAATGTCGGCGCCGAATCCAAACTCAAGATTCCGCGCGGGCTGAACCAGCTCTGGAGCGCCGGCGGCATCCAGTACGCCCCGCCGATCAGGTGACGGCCGATAAGGCCGTCATTCCGGGGCGCGCTTAGCGCGAACCTCAGATGTGCAATTGCACATCGGGGAATCTCGAGATTCCCCGGTGCGCAATTCCGCACCTGAGGTCTGGTCCTTCGGACCATTCCGGAATGACGCCAGACCATCAATAGCTCTTCATCCGCGCCAGCTGATCGGCGTGAAAGTTGCTGTCGCCGAACAATTCCTGGCAGACCCGCGCGCGCTTCATGAAGAAGCCGATGTCGAACTGGTCGGTCATGCCCATGCCGCCGTGCATCTGCACGCCTTCCTGCACCGCCAGCGTCGCGGTCGTGCCGGCGCGCGCTTTGGCCACCGCCACCGCAGCCCCGGCCTTGTCGAAATCGCCGTCGAGCGTCTGCAACGCCTTCAGCACCGCAGCGCGGGTGATCTCGATTTCGATATAGAGCTGGGCGGCGCGGTGCTGCAGCGCCTGGAATTCGCCGATCAGCTTGCCGAATTGCTTGCGCTCCTTGAGATAGCCGACGGTGCGGCCGAACACTTCCTCGCTCAGGCCGACCATTTCCGACGCCACCACGGCGCGGCCGATACCGAGCACGCCTTCCAGCAAGGCAAAACCCCGATCGACCTCGCCGAGCACGCCGTCGGCATCGACCTCGGCATTGTCGAACACGATTCTTGCGGCATTGTGCGCATCGACCATCGCGGTGCGCTCGATCGCGATGCCTTTGGTTTTGGGATCGACCAGGAACAGCGTCAGCCCGTCGCGCTCGCCGGCGGCGCCCGCGCTACGCGCCGCCACGATCAGGAGATCGGCGGTATGCCCGTCGACCACAAAGGCCTTGTCGCCGCTGAGCTTGAAACCGTTGCCGGAGCGAACCGCCTGCAGTTTTGTCATGAGCGGTCGATGTTTGGCGCCTTCATCGACGGCAAGCGCCGCCAGCAACGAGCCATCCGATATTTTCGGCAGATACTGGCCTTTCTGCGCGTCGCTGCCGCCGCGCGACAGCGCCGACGCCGCGAGCACGGCGGTTGCCAGATACGGCGACGGCATCAGGGTGCGGCCGATTTCCTCCATCACGATACCGGCCTCAACGCAGCCGAGTCCGCTACCACCGAAGGCCTCCGGCACCAGCAAGCCGGAAAATCCCATCTCGGCGAACGCCTTCCACAGCTCGCGGGAAAATCCCGACGCATCCTTGGCATCGCGCAATTGCCGCAGATGCGACACCGGCGCCTTGTCGCTGATCAGTCCGCGCGCGCTGTCGCGCAGCATCGATTGTTCTTCGTTGAGGACGAGTGCCATGAGGGGATTCCGGTTCAGGTGTTTCTTTGTCATTCCGGGGCGACGCGGCAGCGTCGAACCCGGAATCTCGAGATTCCGGGTTCTCGTCTTCGACGCGCCCCTGGAATGACGGGCGCTGGTCTAAGCCCCCGGCAAATCCAGAATGCGTTTGGCGACGATTCCGAGCATCACCTCCGAGGTGCCGCCCTCGATCGAGTTGGCCTTGGTGCGCAGCCAGGCGCGCGGCCGGGCGCCGCCCTTGGAGCGCTCGCTTTCCCATTCCAGCGCGTCGACGCCGCCGGCCGACATCAGGATCTCGTGGCGGCGCTTGTTCAGCTCGGTGCCGTAATATTTCATCGCCGAGGAAAACGCCGGATGCGCCTGTCCGGCCTTGGCGAGATCGACCGCGCGCTCGGCGGCGGCGGACAGCGCCGCCTCGTCGATCTCGAACGTGGCGATCTGGCCGCGCAGCATCGGATCTTCCAGCCGACCCTGCTCGTCGCTGCCGACCGAATCGGCGGCGACCTGGCCGAGCGGCCGGCCGACGCCCCGCTCGCCCATGCCCGAGATCATCGCGCGCTCGTGCTGCAGCAGATATTTGGCGACGTCCCAGCCGCGATTGACGGTACCGACCACATGGGATTTCGGCACCCGCACATTGTCGAAGAAGGTTTCGCAGAACGGCGAATAGCCCGAGATCAAAAGAATCGGTTTGGTTGAGACGCCCTTCGACGCCATGTCGAACAGAATAAAACTGATGCCGTCATGCTTCTTGGCTGTGGCATCGGTGCGCACCAGACAGAAAATCCAGTCCGCGTAATTGGCGTAAGAGGTCCAGATCTTCTGGCCGGTGATGACGTAATCGTCGCCGTCGCTCTCGGCGCGGGTCTGCAAGGAGGCGAGATCCGAGCCGGCGTTCGGTTCGGAATAACCCTGGCACCAGCGGATCAGGCCGGCGGCGATCTTCGGCAGATGCTCCTTCTTCTGCGCGTCGGTGCCGTATTTCAACAGCGCCGGCCCGAGCATCCAGATGCCGAAGCTCGACAGCGGCGAGCGGGCTCCGATGGCAGACATTTCCGCGCGCAGGACCTTGGCCTCGCCGGGTTCGAGTCCGCCACCGCCGTATTGCCTGGGCCAATCCGGCACGGTCCAGCCCTTGTCGCGCATCCGCTCGAACCAGACGCGCTGCGGCTCGGACGAAAATTTGGTGTTGCGGCCGCCCCAGAAGGTGTCGCCATCGGACGTCATCGGCCGCCGCATCTCCGGGGGACAATTGGCTTGCAGCCAGGCGCGGGTCTCGCTGCGGAATTTTTCCAGATCGGACATGATGGCGTTTCCATTCTGCGATGTTGGATCGACCTTAGCCGCCGCATCGCGGAATTCAATATGTCTCTGGATCGGGCCCATGCGGTGGCGGATGTGGTCACGCTGCCTGATCGGGTGTATGCGCAAAGCCGTAGCGATTGAAAAACCAGAGGAAACCGAGATGCGGCTGAAGTTGCTTTCGCCTGGCGAAATGAACGCGGACCAGAAACAAACCTACGATGAGTCGATCGCCGGCAAGCGCGGCGCCCCGCCGGCGCCGATGATGGCCTGGCTCAACAGTCCCGAAATGGCCCGGCACGCCACCCGACTAGGCGAGGTGATGCGCTACAACACCTCATTTCCGGCCAAATTGTCGGAGATCGCGATCCTGGTCACTGCCCGGCACTGGACCTCGCATTACGAATGGTTTGCCCACAAGCGGCTGGCGCTGAAGGGTGGCATGGACCTGAAAATCATCGAAGACATCTGCGACCGCCGCACGCCGAAATTCGATGATCCCAAGGGCCAGATGATCTACGACGTCGCCAGGTCGCTGCACGAAGGCCACGGCGTTTCCAAAGCTCTCTATCAAGAGGCAGTGAAGCTGCTCGGCGAGCGCGGCATCGTCGAAATCATCGGGCTGTGCGGCTATTACACACTGGTGGCGATGACGCTGAACACGTTTGAGTTCGAACTGCCGGAGGGGGAGATTTCGGAGTTGGCGTGAGGGGCTCTCTCCGAGAATTGATGACCTCACGATAGACCAGTACCATCTCACCCGGATTTCTTCGCTACGCTCGAAATCCGACCTCTCCCCGTACGCGGGGCGCGAGGTGAAGGGAAGCAAGCGGAGAATAACCATGCCCGACAACCCACGCATCGTCGCCGGCACCCGGATCGGGCATGTCCATCTCAAGGTCGCCGATCTCGATCGCGCGCTGGGATTTTATTGCGGCGTGCTTGGCTTCGAGGTAACGCAACGGCTGAGCTCGGGCGCCGCATTCATTTCGGCCGGCGGCTATCATCACCATATCGGCCTCAACACCTGGGAAAGCAAAGGCGGCCATCCGCCGCCGCCCGGCACTACCGGCCTGTTTCACACCGCGATCCTTTATCCGACCCGCGCTGCACTGGCCGACGCCTTGCATCGCCTGATCGAGGCCGGCATTGCCCTCGATGGCGCCAGCGATCACGGCGTCAGCGAAGCGCTGTACCTGCGCGATCCCGACCAGAATGGCGTCGAGCTGTATTGGGACCGGCCCGAGGCGCAATGGCCGCGCAAGCCGGACGGGACGCTGGCGATGTTCACCAAACGGCTCGACCTCGAGGATTTGTTGCGACAGCGGGGAACCTGAACCCTCATGGTCAGGAGCGCGTCCTCGCGCGTCTCGAACCATCTGGCACACCCCCCGCCCATCCTTCGAGACGCCGCTTCGCGGCCCCTCAGCATGAGGTCCTCGCACGGCCCCGCCCGCGAATCACGATCAGCACCGCCGCCACGAGCTCGAGCCCGATGCAGCCGTAAAACGGCAGCGAATAACTCCCCGACGCGTCGCGCAGCAGGCCGATGACGCCGGGACCGAACGCATAGGTGACCTGGTTGATCGCCGTGATCAGGCTGATCAATACGCCGAACGAACGCCGGTCGAACTCGCGCTGCACGATCAGCGCCGGCAGCGTGATCAAATTGCCGGCCGAGAAGCCGAACAGCGCGCAGGCCGCGATCAGCGCGACCTCGTTGTGCGCATTGATGATGACGGCGAGCGCCATGGCCTGGCTGACGAACGAGATCGCCGAGGCCAGGCGCTGGTTGCGCCGGTCGATCACGAAAGAGAACAGCACGCGGCCGACCACCGCCATCGCGGTCATCAGCGCGACCGCGAACGCCGCGCGTTCCCGTCCCACCGCCGAATCCAGGAACGCGATCAGGTGAACGATGAAGCCGACCTGCGCGAACAGCACCAGCGCGAATGAAGCCGCGACCGAGAGGAAGCCGATCTCGCGGAATGCCTGCGCCCGCACCTGCGTGGCGGATGGCGCGTCCGCCGACACGGCGGCAACCGCGGCGCTCGGATACAACGGCGGCCGTCCGACGAACATCAGAATGACCGGCACCATCAGCACGACCATGGCGATCGCAGCGACGACCATGGCGCCGCGAAATCCGAAATGCCCGATCGCCGCCACCAGCAACGGCACACCGATGATACCGCCAAAACTCGCGCCGTTCAGCGCCAGGCTGATCGCCATGCCGCGTTTCTTGTCGAACCAGAGCCCGAGCGTGTTGGTAATGATGCCGAGGCTGGTGCCGGCCCAGCCGAACGCCAAAAGCGCATTGGCGGCGTAGAGCTGCCATGGCTCGGTGATCCGGCCGATCAGCACGGCGGCCGCCGCCATCGCGAAGACGCCGGCCAGCAGGCAGTTGCGCGGGCCAATGGCCTTGATCGCTTCGCTGACGAAGGCGACCAGCAGCGCGCCGAACAGATAGAAGAACGTGGTGCCGCTCGAGATCAGCGAAGCCGGCCAGCCGTGCAGGCGATGCAGCTCGGCGACATAGACGCTCTGGCCGTAGAAGCCGAGCCCCCAGCCGAAGGTCGCCACCAGAAAGCAGACCACGACGATGCGCCAGCCCTCGTAGCGGGCGGAGGTTTCGTCGATGAGGGTGTTGCTGGAGTTATCTGACAACGGGCTCTCTGCTTTTCATGTCGTCATGGCTAGCAAATTACCCAGTGCGAAGCATCGACGACCACCGAAATATCAGCAGCTGTCATCAGATCTTCGGTTTCGGCGGATCGTAGGAGAACCGCTCGCGGAAAATCCTGTCGCCGCGCCACTCCTGCAACGCGACTTCGTCGATCCGTGCCGTCCTGCCGGAATGGTAGGTGAAGTCAAAAATCCAGTTGATCGCGACGCGGTCGCCCTCGAGGACCGACGTCACGCATGTCGAAGCAACGCTCCTGACCCGTTCAAGCGTGGCGCGCTCCTGCGCCACCAGCAGGTCGCGACCGACGCGTGGCGGCGCGGCGTTCTCCTGCATGCTGGCATCCGCGGTGTAATAGCGCTCGATGGCGCCGGCATGATCGCCGGTTTCGACGACGGCGATGAACTCATCGAGACGGGCTCGCGACGGCATGAAACCTCCCACGTTCGGGCGGCAACCCGCTTGCGCCGGTCAAATACTCGGATCGGGAAATTCCGACACGGCCTGCGATCTCGCCCGCCGCCTGGCGAACGACGCGAAAGCCAGCACCGCGAGCCCCAGCAGCACCGGCGGGAACACCACCAGATTGACCGCGGACCAGCCGTAATTCGCCAGCACCTGGCCCGACGCGAACGATCCCACCGCCATCATTCCGAACACCAGAAAATCATTGAAGGCCTGCACCTTGTTGCGCTCCTGCGGCCGATGCGTCTCCAGCACCAGCGCGGAGGCGCCGACGAAGGAAAAATTCCAGCCAACCCCGAGCACGATCAGCGTGGCCCAGAAATGCATCGCGGTGATGCCGGACAACCCGATCGCCGCACCGGCGGCTTCCAGCAACAGGCCGAGTGCCACGATTTTCGGCGCGCCGAAGCGCCCGATCAACGAGCCCGTGAAGAAGCTCGGCCCGTACATCGCCACGATATGCCATTGAATGCCGAAGTTGGAGTCGCTGACGCTCAACCCGCACATCTGCATCGCCAGCGGCGCCGACGTCATCACCAGATTCATCATGGGATAGGAGACGATGCCGCAAAGCGCGGCGGCGATGAATCGCGGCTGCCGCGCGATGACCAGCAGCGGCCGGCCGCCATGAAGGTCTGCCGGCGCCGGCTTCGGCGCATCGACGCCGGCGAGGATCGCCATCGCGATCAGCGCCACCGAGGCCTGCACCAGGAAGCTGAAGGCGAACAGATAGGGCGGCCAGATATCCATCGTCCACTGCACGAGCTGCGGGCCGAGCACGCCGGCGAACACGCCGCCGGCCATCACCCACGACACCGCCTTGGGACGAAACGCCACGCTGGCGCCATCGGCGGCGGCGAAGCGGTAGGATTGCGACACCGCGCCATAGAGTCCGCCGAGAAACGTCGCGGCGCAGAACAGCACGAACGACCCGCGCAGGATGGCGTAGGCCCCGAGCAGGCCGGTCAGCATGCCGCAACCGGTGCCGATGAGGAAGGCGACGCGGCGGCCATAGGCGCGCGAGATCGCGCCGGTCGGCAAGGTGCCGGCGGCGAGCCCGACCACATACATCGAGAGCGGCACGGTCGCGAGCGAGATATCCGGCGCCAGCGTCGCCCCGACGATCGAACCGGTGGCGAAAATAACGGCCGAATTGGCGCCCGTCAGCGCCTGCGCCGCCGCCAGCCGCGCCACATTGGATCGCGCGCGGGCGTCATCGGCAATTTCTTCGGCAGCAGTCACGTCGATCATCTGATATTTTCCGCTCAAATGCGGCCAGATGCATTCGGCCTCACTGATTCCCGATACTATGGAGCCAAGCGTCCGCCCGATCAACCGACGCAAACGGGCTCGCGCCATGCGAGTGGCGCACATTGGACAGCGCACACGCAGCGGCGTAAATCACACATCCGCCATTCATGCTGCTTCCCGGGGCGCTCGACGGGCGCGCCTCAAGGAGTTCGAGATCATGTCCATCGATGACAGGCCGACGATCGCGGCACCCGATGACGATCCGTATCTGTGGCTGGAAGAGATCGAGGGCGAACGGGCGCTTGCCTTTGTCGGTCAGCAAAGCGGGCTGGCGCTGCGAAAATTCGGCGACGTCGGATTTGCAAGGGATCGCGACGCGCTGGCTGATATCCTGGACCGGCCGGACAACATTCCCTTCATCACCCGGCGCGGCGCTTTCGTCTACAATCTCTGGAAGGATGCACATCATCCGCGCGGCCTCTGGCGGCGAACCACGCTGGCTGAATTTCGCGAACCCAACCCGGCATGGGAAACCATCCTGGACCTGGACAGGCTCGCCGCCGAGGAAAACGAGGATTGGCTCCTGGCCGGAGTGCAGGCGCTGCCGGAAAGCGGCGCGCGGATCATGAGCTTGTCGCGCGGCGGCAGCGACGCCGCCACGCTGCGCGAATTCGACATCGGCACCAAAGCCTTTGTCACCGGCGGCTTCATGCTGCCGGAGGCGAAGGGCAGCGTGGAGTGGATCGATGCCGATACGCTGCTGCTGTCGAGCGCCTATGGCGAGGGCATGGCGACCACGTCGGGTTACGCCAGAACCGTCAGGCTATGGCGGCGCGGCACCGACGTGCGGCAGGCGCCGGTGCTGTTCGAGACGACGCCTGAACACATGAGCGTGCACGCCAGCGTCGACCGCACCGGCGTGGCGCCGCGGATATGGTTCATCGAACAGCTTGATTTCTTCAACCACAATGTATGGCTTGGCGGCGAAGACGGCGCGCGGCTGAAACTCGATCTTCCGACCGACGCCGATGTGGATTTTCATCGCGACTGGTCCGCGGTGAAGCCGCGCAAGCCGTGGACGGCGGGAACGCGGACTTACGCGCCCGACACCGTGCTTGGCCTATCGCTATCGGGATTTCTGGCGGGAGAGCGCGATTTCCAGATTCTCTGCGAGGCGGGGCCACGCCGCGCGGTGCAGCACTCCTTCTGGGCCGGCGGCAGACTGGTGATCTCCATTCTTGACGAATTGCGTCCGGTTTTCGAGGTCTGGACGCCGGCGGCCGATGGCTGGACCCTCGGCAAACTACCTGATCTTCCCGAGATCGGCGTCGCCGATGTCTGGCGGCTTGACGCCGAGGAGGCCGACAGCAACGGCGACCTGCTCGCCAACATCCAGGATCCGGTGACGCCGCCCTCGCTGATGCTGATCGAGGGCGCCGCTGCTCCTGTCGTACTGAAGCGCGCGCCGCGGACATTCTCCGCGGATGGGCTTGTGGTCACACAGCACGAGGCGATTTCGATCGACGGCGAGCGCATTCCCTATGTCCAGACCGGACCGGCGCCCCTGACCGGCGATGCGCCGGTGCATCTCAACGCCTACGGCGGCTTCGGCATCTCGGTGCGCCCCTATTACCAATCCGCTGTTGGCAAGCTGTGGCTCGAACAGGGCGGCACCAGCGTCATCGCCAACATCCGCGGCGGCGGCGAGTTCGGCACGCGCTGGCACGATGCCGGCCGCTATGCCGGCAAGCGGC
>JAYSPJ010000646.1:0-5465 GCA_043722155.1 Bradyrhizobium sp. | reverse complement strand
AAGAGCTGGATGGGGACGAATTTCCCCTATTGGGAAGGCCCGATCAGTTTTGGCGGCAGCCACACCGGATTAGGATATCTGGAGATGACGGGGTACTGAAACGATAAGCTCACGTAATCCGTCATCCCGGCGTAACGGCCTTGCCGTTATCGCTGGAGGTGCGAGCATAGCGAGCCTCGAAGGATGAAGGGCCCGTCGCCGTCGCCCTTCGAGGGCCGCGCTTCGCACCGCCTCTCAGGATGACGGATCACGCAATAAGCCAGCAAACTCCCGGGGGATCGTCCAGTGTACCATTTCACCGCTCTCGCTACCTGCCTTGCCATCCTGTTTTACTTCTACACGTCGATCCTGGTTTCGCAGGCGCGTCGAAAATTCGGCGTCAAATTGCCTGCGATATCGGGAAATGCGGATTTCGAACGCGTCTTCCGTGTTCAGATGAACACGCTGGAATGGATGCCGATTTTCCTGCCCTCGCTCTGGCTGTTTGCGATCTATATCAGCGATCCCTTCGCGGCCGTGCTTGGCCTGATCTGGATCGCCGGCCGCGCCCTCTATCTGAGCGGCTATTCGCAAGCCGCCGCCAAGCGCGGCAGGGGTTTTGCGATCCAGGCGGCCGCCGCCATCATTCTCTGGGCCGGCGCGCTGGGCGCCATTATCTGGCGTCTCATTCAGGCATCATGATGGACGCCGCCTGACTAGCGGCGGTTTCGGGAAATGGTTTCGGAAGGGAGTTCGCCAAAAGCATCGCGATAGTCCCTTGCGAAGTGGCCCGCGCTTGCGAAATTGCATTTGAACGCAGTGGCGGTCACGCTGACGCCGGGATCGCCGGACATGAGAACATCCCTTGCGCGCCTGAGTCTGACCGACTTGGCGAAAGCCATCGGCGAATAGCCGCGGCAGCGATCGAAAGCCCTGAAGATGGATCGCGCGCTGACGCCCGCTACGGCTGCGACCCGATCGATGTTGATCGCGTCCTGCCAGTTGGCTTCGATGAATTCCTCCAGCCGCCGGACCACGCCGGGCACCAGCTCCATTTCCTGCCGCTCCAGCAAATGACTGAAAGAGTGGCGGCTCGCCCACAGAAAGGCGATCTGAATCGCCTGCTCCAACTCGTGGCATGCGGCTACGGGCAGTTTGGACGCGGTCGAGTCCAGCTGCTGCGCCAGAAACCGGACGAGTTGGGAAAGGCCCTGCGCATGGGCATCATTCGCATCGATGATGGGTTCGAATACCAACGCGCCCCTGGGTTTGACGCCCAGCAACGAAGTCAGCTTCTGCAACAATGCCCCTTCGTTCATGCGCAGCGTCAGCCGTTCATGTGCAGCCTCGCAGGTCAGCAGCGTCGGGGCTTCGGAGGGTGAGACCACAAGCTGGCGCTCATTGATGTCCGTCGTTCTCCCCCCGACCGATGTGCTCGCACAGCCCTTGAGCGCGATGTGAAGCCTGACAAACTCACTGCCAAGAAACTTTCCCGTCAGGCTATTGCTGGTGGCGCCGAAAGCCAGACTTGTTTCCCGAAGCCGAAGGAGATTGATCCGGGCATCGAACTTGTCGATTTTTCCAAGATCTAACCCGGAAGCGCCGAGGAGGGTCGATGCGAGGTGCCCAAACTCCTCGGAACTGGAGGTCCGGAACAACGGGAAGCGGTGCAACGGCTCGGCTCCGCTATCCGTCATCATGTCCCCCCCGCGAGTTCAGTGACCGATCAAGTCGCCAGTCTTTTCAATTCTTCATTCGTCGCCGGCGAATCATACCAACTAATTCACTGAAGACGATTCCAATTTCCCCCGTAAAATTACGGGATCAAATTCCGCCAGCCGTCGCACCAGACACCTCGCACGCGTCATCACCGAACACTTCGTAGTTGCAGAGCCGCGGCGTGAACCCTGGACGCGCGACATTTTATGGTTCCCCTCGCCGCGGACTCCGCTAGATTGCCGGTAAAGGCCGCAACAAGGCCAAATCTTCGGGAGGACGATCGTGCACAAGGGACGTGTGGTTTTCGGCGCCATGGACGAGGTGGTTTTCGGAACCGCCGCCGCCGAGGCGGTCGTGGCGCAGGTCGAGCGCCTGGGCGCCATCAGAGCGTTTCTGATGGTCAGCGGCACGCTGAACCGCGAGACCGACGAGATCGAGAAAATCAGGAAGGCGCTGGGCTCGCGTTGCGCAGGCACGTTCGATGCGATGCCGCCGCACACGCCGCGCGCCGCCGTGATCGCCGCTTCCGGGCAGGCTCGCGCCGCCGGCGCCGACCTCATCGTCACGGTCGGCGGCGGCTCGATCACCGACGGCGCCAAGGCGGTGCAGATCTGCCTTGCCAACGATATCAGCCGCGTCGAGGATATCGACAGGGTCCGCGCCGGCAAGGGCGCCGCGCCTGACATGAATCCGCCAACGGTGCGCCAGATCAGCGTGCCGACGACGATCGCGGGCGGCGAGTTCAGCGCCATCGCCGGCGTCACCAATGAAGCGACCAAGATCAAGGAGAGACTGGCCCATCCGCTGGTGATGCCGCGCGCCGCGATCCTGGATCCGGCTTTGACCCTGCACACGCCGCAATGGCTGTTTCTGTCGACCGGCATCCGCGCCGTCGATCACTGTGTCGAAGGCCTCTGCTCGCGCGAGGCCCATCCCTACGCCGACGCCCAGGCGATCAAGGGATTGTCGATGCTGGCGCAGGGCCTGCCGCGCGTGAAGGCCGATCCGAAAGATCTCGACGCGCGAATGGATTGCCAGATCGGCACCTGGCTCTCGATGGGACCGCTGTCTTCCGGCGTGCCGATGGGCGCCAGCCACGGCATCGGCTACGTGCTCGGCGCCGTGTTCGACGTGCCGCACGGATATACTTCCTGCGTGATGCTGCCGTCGGTGATGCGCTGGAACAAATCCGTCAATGCGGAGCGGCAGGCGCTGGTATCGGCGGCGATGGGACGACCCGGCAAGGACGCCGGCGACGTGCTGGACGCTTTCATCCGCGGCCTCGGCATGCCGTGCAGCCTGCAGGACGTGCGGATCGGCCCCGAGCATTTCGACCGCATCGCGGCGCAGGCGATGGGGACGCCGTGGATCCCGCGCAGGATTGAAGGCCCGGCGCAAGTGCGCGAAATTCTTCTTCTGGCCTCTTGAGGAAAAACTGGAGACTCGATGTACACCGGCAAGCATGCTCATCTCCGTCCGCTGCAGCCCGCCTTCATCATGGCAGGATCCGGCGAGACCGTGACCTATCGCGAACTGGAGGCGCGCAGCAACCGGCTGGCGCATCTGTTGCGCAATCTCGGCCTGAAGCGGCTCGATCACTATGCGATCTTCATGGAGAACAACAGCCGCTATCTGGAAGCCTGCGGCGCCGGCGAGCGGTCCGGGCTGTATTACACCTGTGTAAATTCGTACCTGACGGGGGGCGAACTCGCCTACATCGTCGGCAACAGCGAATCCCGCGTGCTCTTTACGTCGGTAGCAAAGCTCGACGTCGCCCGCGAGGCGCTCAAGGAGTGTCCCAAGGTCGAGCTCTGCATCGTGGTCGATGGCCCGGGCGAAAGCGCGCGCATCGTCGGCCTGCGCGAAGCGACGGCGGGATTGCCGGGCACGCCGATCGCGGACGAATGCGTCGGCACCGCGATGCTCTATTCGTCCGGCACCACCGGGCGGCCGAAGGGCATTCTGCGGCCATTGCCCGAGCAGCCGCCGACCCAGCAGTTGCCGATCTTCGACTTCCTGCAAAAGCTCTGGCAGTACCGCGAAGGCATGGTCTATCTGTCGCCGGCGCCGCTCTATCATTCCGCGCCGCAGGCCGCCGTCAATCTCGCGATCCGCAGCGGCGGCACCGTGATCATCATGGAACAGTTCGATCCCGAACGTTACCTCGATCTGGTCGAGCAATGGGGCGTCACCCACACCCAGCTGGTGCCGACGATGTTCTCGCGCATGCTGAAGCTGCCGGAGGCCAGGCGGAAAGGTCATGATCTGTCGTCGCTCGAAATCGCGGTCCATGCGGCGGCGCCGTGTCCCGCGGCGGTGAAGGAAGACATGATCAAATGGTGGGGCCCGATTATCCATGAATACTACGGCGCCACCGAAGGCCTCGGCTTTACCGCCTGCGACAGCGCAGAATGGCTGGCCCACAGGGGGAGCGTCGGCCGCGTGCTGCTCGGCGACCTCCACATTCTCGATGAGGACATGAAGCCCTGCCCGGTCGGCACCCCGGGCACGGTCTGGTTCAAGACCGCGACGCCGTTCGAATATTTCAACGATCCGAACAAGACCAGAGAAGCGCGCTCGCCGGACGGCAGCATGAGCACGGTCGGCGACGTCGGCTATGTCGACAAGGACAACTTTCTCTATCTGACCGACCGCGCGACCTTCATGATCATCTCGGGCGGCGTCAACATCTATCCGCAGGAATGCGAGAACCTCTTGATCACCCATCCCAAGATCGCGGACGCCGCCGTGTTCGGCGTGCCCAACGCCGATCTCGGCGAGGAGGTAAAGGCGGTGGTGCAGCCGATGCCGGGGATCATGCCGGGGCCGGATCTCGCCGAGGAGCTGATGCTGTTCTGCAGCCAGTCGCTGTCGCGCCAGAAAGTGCCGCGCTCGATCGACTTCGAGGCGGAGTTGCCGCGGCTGCCGACCGGAAAACTCTACAAGCGATTGCTGCGCGATCGCTACTGGGGCGACAAGGCGTCTCGAATCCTGTGAAGGTGCGGGCACCCGCCAAGGCCCGTTCGCACCGCCGCGACGATGGCGATCGTCACACCGCGGCTATCAGCGAACCGAGCGGCACATCCAGCGCGTAGACAAACCCGGACGGATCGTAGCTGAGCTGCACCTGACCGTTCAATTGCTGGCCGAGCGACTCCATCATGCGGGTGCCGAAGCTGCGGCGTTCCGGCGGCTTCACCGGCGGACCGCCCTTTTCGGTCCAGGTCAGGCGCAGCCGCTGCTTGTCGTGGTCGATCGTCCATGCGATTTCGACGCGGCCGGTCGGGATCGAGAGGGCGCCGAATTTCGTGGTGTTGGTGCAGAGCTCGTTGAACGTCATCGCCAGCGCAATGACCGCGCCCGATGTAATGCGGATATCCGGCCCGTTGAAATGAAACCGTCGGGCCCCCTGGCTTTCGAAGGGCTCGGTCGGGCCGCTGAAGGTGTGGGTGAGACTGGCATTGGACCAGCTGATCTGCATCAGGAGATCGTGGGCGCGTCCGAGCGCGGCGAGCCGGCCCTCCATGGCCTGCTGCCCGTGCTCGATACTGGGCGCCGCCCGAAAGCTTTGCGACGCGATGGCGCTGACCGTGGCGAGCGTATTCTTGATGCGATGATGCAGTTCGCCGAGGATCAGCTTCTGCAGCTTGTCGGCGGCCTCGCGCTCCTTGGCGTCGATGCCGGCCTGATCAAGAAGTTCTTGAGCGTTGATTTCGGCCTGCGTCAGTAGCAACCGGAGGCTGACATTTTCCGCAGCTAGAAACTCC
>JAYSPJ010000645.1:0-1570 GCA_043722155.1 Bradyrhizobium sp. | reverse complement strand
GCTGACCCGTTGACCCGCCCGGGAACCCGTGGTCATGGACCCACCGGCGATCAACACGCGACCGTCCGGCAAGGTGGTGGCACTGTGCCCCTGCCTTGGCTCTTTCATTGGCCCGACGCGTCGGTAGTCGGACGGCAGACTGCCGGTTGCCACGAACTCGCTGAACGTCAGCGTCATCGGATCGAACAACTCGGCCTGATCCCATTCGATATCGGTGCCGGAGGACCGCCTCGTGCCGCCGCAGACCAGCACGCGGCCGTCGTTGAGCAGCGCCGCCGCATGCTGCACGCGGCTGTAGCGCATCTGGATCGGCGCGGAAACGCCGAAATCGTCATCTCGCGCGACGTACACCTCGGCCGTCCAATTGGCGGTGTCGTCGCCTCCGCCGGTGATCAGGATGGCCGGAAACCGGCGAGCCAAAACGCGGACCGGCGTCGCGGTATGCAATACCCGCTCGTACACCATATCCCCGACGGTGCGCGTGAACACGAATTCGAAACCGGCGGCGTTGGTAGCGCGCAAATACTCGGCCGATGTCAAATGCATCACGCTTGGGTCGTAACCTCTGCCGCCGGTCACCAGAATTCGGCCTGAGCTCGTCATGGCCGCAGCAGCTCCGGCCCGCGCAGCGACCATGTCGGCGATGGCGTGAAAGCGACCCTCGGAGAATATCTCGGCGGTGGCCAGATACGAGGTGGCCCCGCTGGAATTGCCCACCCCGAGGCCGCCGGCAACCAGGGTTTGCTCCAGGCGCACAGAACCTGCGACACCCGCACCGCGCATGCTGACCGGAATCGCGATGTGGCTCTGGCGCGCGGCGATCATGTCCTGCGTGGGCTCGAAGCGGTTTGTCAACGGATCGTAGAGGTCGGCGTTCTTGAGCATGCGACTGCTTGAACCGTCCGGCGAACCGCCCGTGATGAGGACCCGTCTCGGACCCGGCATGAGCGGCAGTCTGAACTTGGCTATCGCCCTGGCATCGACCAGCCACGACGCGCGTTTGAACTCCATCGGTTTTGTTGCCACGGTGTGCCCCCATCGAAAGGTTCGCCGCTCGCCCGATACCAGCATCCGGCCGCGCCGGCGGGCCCAGGCACAGCGGAGCAAGTATGCCGTCAACAGGGTTTGTCTGGCAAGCACCAGTAACCATGTGTCAGTACCCGTCATGCATTTGCAGGGAACAAGTGGACCACGCAGCCCAGTGGAAGCAACCGTCGACGAGGCGTATAAACCTTGTGTTCGGCCACTACTGTTCTGGTCCTGCATCCACACAACGTTTTTCCCCCAGGTGACGAGTACCATGAAAACAGACATCCTTATCCGCGGTGGATTGGTCTACGACGGCAGTGGATCGGCGCCGCGCAGCGCGGACGTCGGGGTTTCGGGCACACGCATCGACTTCGTCGGTGATGGCACGCTCGCCGATGCCGCCACCGTGGTCGACGCGACCGGCCAGGTGGTGGCGCCCGGGTTCATCGACATCCACACCCATTCCGACCTGAGCCTGCTGCAGGACGGCCGCGGCCAGAGCAAGGTGTACCAGGGCGTCACGACCGAGGTGACCGGCAAT
>JAYSPJ010000644.1:0-17396 GCA_043722155.1 Bradyrhizobium sp. | reverse complement strand
CGTCGCCGGGCCCGGCGAGGCCGTGATCGCGATCAAATCGGCGGCGCTGAATTTCTTCGACCTCCTGATGATCCAGGGCAAATACCAGATCAAGCCGCCGTTCCCGTTTTCGCCGGCGGCCGAAGTCGCGGGCGTGATCGAGAGCGTCGGCGCCGGCGTCACCGACCTCAAGGTCGGCGACCGCGTGGCGGCGTCCTGCGGCCACAATGGCGCGCGCGAAAAGATCGCGCTGCCGGCCAATTCGATCGTCAAGATCCCCGACAATCTCGATTTCGATCGCGCCGCCGGGATCTTCATCATCTACGGCACCGCGCTGCATGCGCTGGAAGATCGCGCCAGCCTGAAGCCGGGCGAGACCATGGCGGTACTGGGAGCCGCCGGCGGCACCGGCCTCGCGGCCTGCGAACTCGGCAAGCTGATGGGCCTGAAGGTGATCGCCTGCGCTTCATCGGAAGAAAAACTCGAATTCGCCAAGGCGCACGGCGCCGAACTTGGGCTGAACTACGCCAAGGAAGACTTGAAGGAAAGCCTGCGGCGGCTGACCGGCGGCAAGGGCGTCGACATCATTTTCGATCCTGTCGGCGGCACCTATGCCGAGGCAGCATTGCGCTCGATCGCATGGGAAGGCCGCTTTCTGGTGATCGGATTCGCCGCCGGCGACATTCCGAAGATGCCGCTCAATCTGGCACTGCTGAAGGGCTGCGACATCCGCGGCGTGTTCTGGGGCGCATGGGCGCGACTCAATCCGGAGAAGAACCGCGCCAATCTGGAGAAGCTCGTGAAATGGACCGCGGAAGGCAAGATCTCGTCGCATGTCGATCGCACCTTCCCGCTGGCGCAAACCGCCGACGCCCTGAAGGTGCTCGCCGGCCGCAAGGCGATGGGCAAGGTGATCCTGCATCCGTGAGGTAAGGTTTCGAAGCGGAGTCGTTCTCACGCGCCGCATCATCCCCACCCGTCAGCGCCGGGCTTCAACCCAAGAACTCGTCAAGAAATCGTCGGGTCTTGCCGCAATGAAATCAAGATATCTCCCGATTCGCGCCGGTGATGGTCGCTTTTTGGACTGATTCAGAATGCGATTTATGGGCCTCAGTAGCGGGCGTCCGGTCGACAACAATAATAAGAAGCTGATGCCGGAATGCCCCGATGTTGCGTGCGTAGCGCGGGAGGCATCACCATGGCGCAGAATACCAGGCTCACATCTCATTACGGCGAACAAACCGTCGAGTCGCTCGACGAGCCTGCAGGCGGCCCCGAATTCATGGCGTACGGCTCGACGCCATCGATGGCGAAGAGAGATTATTTCCTCCCCGAGGACATTCCACTCTTTCTCTCCAGTGATGCCGCAGAGCCACAACATCGGGGGTTTGGCAGCGGCGGCGAGAGATATCTGAATAGAACGGTGGTTTGGTCGAGGTTCATTAAGGCGGGTATCTTTGTGGCATCCGCGGCAGCTATCGCTGTTGCGATCCTGTCGGTGGAAAACCCCTTCGCGCTGTTTGCAAACGCCAAGGCATCGCTGGTCGGCGTTCAGTCCAACGCCACGGCAAAATCAGCTTTGGAGCCCGTGGCAGCAGCACGACCGGCCACCGCTCAGCCGGCGCCGGCCACTCCATCAACGGTCAGCCTCGCCACTTTGCCGACGCCCGCACAGGCCGCGCCGACGCGCGACCAAATCGCTCTCGCCCTGAGAGCCGCCCACCAGAGCCAGCAGGAAATCCATCAGCCCGCAGCCGCAGCACCACTGGCACGACGGCTGGATGCCGACGAACTCGCGACGCTGCTGAAGCGGGCCAAGGGCCTGATCGCGATCGGCGATATCGCGCCTGCCCGGTTGCTGCTCGAACGCGCCGCCGATGCGCAGGAAGCCGGCGCCGCGCTGCTGCTGGCCCAGACCTGGGACCCGGCGGTGCTGGGAACGCCGGATGCGCGAAGCATCACTCCCGATCCGGCGAAGGCGCGTGACTGGTACCGGAAGGCAGCCCGATTCGGATCGCAGGATGCGCAACTACGCCTCAGTCAAATGCAGAACTAGCTTTCACGATAGCAGGGGGACACCATGCAACGCTTACTTGGAATGGCGACGCTCGCCATGATGATGGCTTGTGGCTTCGCGGCCCGGGCTGACGATACGGAGTATGACCCGGCAAAGGTCAGCGAAAGCCTGAAGGCGATCTTCCAGTTCGGATCGGCGGAGACGAAGCGGGCCTTGAACGCCAACACGGTGACGGTGATGTCCGGCACCATCGGCGGCACCTATGTTCAGTTCGGCGCCGACCTGGCGTCGGTGCTCGATGACGGCAACAAACTGCGCGTACTCTCGATTGTCGGCCGCGGCTCGGTGCAGAGCGTCGCCGATATTCTGTTTCTCCAGGGCGTCGACCTCGGAATCGTCCGCGCCGACACGCTCGACTATCTGGAGAAAAAGGGTTTCGCGAAAGACATCAAGAAGCAATTCTCCTATGTGACCAAGCTCTACAATGAGGAGATGTATGTCATTGCGTCGAAATCGATCCGCAGCATGAAGGAACTCGAGGGCAAGACCGTCAGCGTCGACCTTCCGAATGGCGGAACCTTCATCACGGCCGCGATCGTATTCGAGCGGCTCGGCATCAAACCAAAATTCGCCTATATCGAGCAACGCGTCGCGATGGAGAAATTGAAGGCCGGCGAGATCGACGCCGTGATCGCTGTCGGGGGCAAGCCGTATAGGTCCGTCAGCCAGTTCAAGGACGACCGGTTTCACCTCGTTCCGGTCGAATATGCCAAGCCGCTGCAGGGCGACTATTTGCCGGCGAGCCTGTCGGCGAAGGACTATCCCAACCTGATTTCGGATCAGGGGCAGGTCGACACCATCGCCGTGCCGGCGGTGCTGGCGGCCTATAACTGGGCGCCCAACACCGAGCGCTATCGAAAGCTCGCGCTGTTCGTGGATAAATTCTTCACGAAATTCCCGACCTTCCAGAATCCGCCGTTCCATCCGAAATGGAAAGAGGTGTCGCTGTCGGCGCCGTTGCCCGACTGGCAGCGCTTTCCGGCCGCCAAACAATGGCTCGACGAGCACAAGATCGAGCCCGTCGCACGCACCCGGTTCGACGACTTCCTGAAGCAGAAGACGGCAAGCGGAAAGCTGCCCTCCGACTCCGAACGGGAAGCGCTGTTCAAGCAGTTTCAGGCATGGGAGGCCGAGCAGAATGCGCGGGCGCAGCTGCGCGCCCCGCAGAAGCAGCGATAGTCAGGCCTCGGCCGCGTGGCGATCGGGATCGTCGCAGTCGATGCCCCGCTGCAGCGCGGCGCGGGCGGCATCCCGATGCTCCGGCGTGATGTGGGTTGCGACCATCCGGATCGCGGTGGCGAGCACCGCGGCATCGTCGGTGAAGCCCAGCATCGGCAGCATGTCCGGGACGAAATCGAACGGCAGGATGAAATAGGCGATGGCGCCGAGCAGTGCCGCCTGCACATGACGCGGCGTCTGCCGGTCGAACGCGCAGTAATAGGCCGCGAGCAGTTCCTCGGCGAACGGCAGCTTCGCCACCACCCGCTTCAGCTTGATCCAGAAGCGCCGGCGCACGCTTTCGCGGTCTTTTGCCAGTTCGTCGGCCGGCTCAAAACCCACGGTACGTTCGGATGCCATCGCTTGGGCTCCCCAAAACCTGCGCGGCGGATCGCCGCGGCTGACACCCTCAAACTGGGGATGCCACGCCCCGGCTGCAAGATTGCCAGGATGGCTCGAAATCCGTTCAGGCGACGCCGAATTGCCTTGCGATCGCGTTCATGGTCGTGGCGAGCCCGATATCGAGGGCGGTAACGCCGCCGGCGTCGTGGGTTGCCAGAACCACTTCCACCGTCTTGTAGACGTTGCGCCATTCGGGGTGATGATCGCGCTTTTCCGCCACCAGCGCCGCGCGGGTCATGAACCCAAACGCTTCGTTGAAATCCTTGAATACAAAGGTTCGCGCAATCGCCTCGCGGCCGAGCGTGTCCGCCCACCCCGGCAGCTCCTGCAGCGCCGCTTTTCGTGCATCCACCGACAGCCGTTCCGCCATGATCGCCTCCCGTTTCACGCGAACTTTACTCCAACACCGGAGTTGGGGCTCAGGGATCCCGCGGTTTCCCTGGGGATCCATGCCACAATAAGGCAGCAAAGCACGTCCAAAGCCTCCGGTAACCATGATGCCGATGTAACCACGCCCCGGCAGGAAATTTGCTACATTCTTTATCTAACCGCATTGGCAGCATGAATTTGGACGTCAAACGACTGTTTGCGAGATCGATGAGCGGAGAACCCGACCTGGTCGAGCCGCCGGCGCCGCCGTCGCCTCGCTCGGCGAAGCGCAGGCTGATGTTCGTCACGCTGGCGGGGATTCTCGCCGTAATCGGCGCGGTCGCGGGGGCTTACTACTTTGCGATGCGCCCGGTGACCCTGCGGATCGCGGTCGGCCCGGCCAACAGCGATGACGTCAAGGTGGTCCAGACGCTGTCGCAGGCCTTTGTCCCGGCGCGCAGCCAGATCCGGTTGCGCCCGATGCAGACCGATGGCGCCAAGGCGAGCGCCCAGGCGCTTGCGGACGGCAAGGCGGATCTCGCCATCATCCGAGGCGATCTCGACGTACCGAAAAATGCCATGGCGGTGGCGACGCTGCGCAAGAACGTCGCGGTGCTATGGGTGCCTCCGGCAATAAAAATCAAAGGCAAGAAAGCTGCGCCGAAAATCACCAAGATCGTCCAGCTTTCCGGACGCCGCATTGGCGTGGTCGGCCGCACCGAAGCCAACGTCAACTTACTCAAGGTGATCCTGCAGCAATACGGCGTCGATCCGACCAAGGTCGAGATCGTCCAGTTTCCGGCCAATGAAGCCGCGGAGGCCATCCGCAACCAGAAGGCGGATGCCTATCTCGCCGCCGGACCCGTCAACAGCAAGATCACCGCGGACGCGATCGCGGCCTCGACCCGCGATGGCGGGGTGCCGACCTTCCTCGCGATCGATTCGGCCGGGGCGATCGCGCAGAACCATCCGGTTTACGAGGCCTCCGAAATACCCGCCGGCGCCTTCGGCGGCGCGCCCGCCAGGCCCGAGGAAGAAGTCAAGACAATCAGCTTCTCCCACCACATCGTTGCGCGAAAGGGCCTGCCGGAATCGACCGTCGCCACCTTCACCCGGCAATTATTCGCGATCCGCCAGACCTTGAAGACGGATTTCCCGCTGGCGGCGCAGATCGAGACCCCCGACACCGACAAGGACGCCGTGCTCCCGGCGCATCCCGGCGCCGCAGCCTACGTCGATGGCGAGGAAAAAACCTTCCTCGACCGCTACAGCGATTTCATCTGGTGGGGACTGATGGGGCTGTCCGCGATGGGCTCGGCCGGCGCATGGTTCGCGGGCTACCTGAAGAAGGACGAGCGCAGCAACAACAGTACATTGCGCGAGCGGCTGCTGGACATGATTGCCGCCGCGCGCCGCAGCGATTCCACCGAAGAACTCGACCGGATGCAGCTGGAGGCGGACGATATCCTGCGCAATACGCTGCACTGCTTCGAGCACGGCACCATCGAGGACGGGGCGTTGACCGCCTTCAATATCGCCCTCGATCAATTCCACAACGCGGTGGCCGACCGCAAGGCGTTGCTGATGAACATGCCGCAAAGCCTGCTGCGGGCGGGCGCGCAGTTCCGGGCGACCGGCACCTTGTAAAGCGCCGTTCCGCAATCGAGCCGTCACAAAACCTTTCTGGGCCTGTCAGCACTTTCCGGGCATTCTGTCGGCGGGTCGATGGCACGTCATCCGTCGTGGCGGAACTTCGCTGCGCTGCTGGTCATCAAACTAACACGCCGCAATAGGCCTGGACTGTCAGCGCCCGCCGGAACGCGGTAGCAACGCGTTGTGCAGCGCCTCGCTCAAACAGGGCTTGGGCAATCGCGGCCGGTCCGCGAATTCAGCGGGAAGCCTGACATCGGCGCCATATCCGGTGACGAAGACGAAGGGAATTTTGAGCGCGTCGAGCCGCTCGGCGATCGCAAAGCTCTTTTCACGCACCAGCCCGACATCGAGCAGCGCGAAATCCGGAGCGTGATCGGCAATCATTTCGAGCGCCCTGACCACGTTTCCCGCGGTCCGGACCCCCTTCACCCCGAAACCGAGAATGGTGTCCTCGAAATCGAGTGCGATGATCGGGTCGTCCTCGACGATCAATACGTCGCCGGGGATATGGTCGGCAGATGCGGGTTCCATAATTCGCCACGTGTCAGGGAGGTCCGGCACCGACCGGTTCCAATCGTGAAACCATCACGTCGTGGCTCGCCTGTCTGTTCACTTGTGCACACAACAAACCGATGGGATCAGTTATTGTCGGGCCGGCGGCGCAGGGGACATCCGGAATGATCGCGCGAAACGGCAACGCTCCCGAGGGGAGCGACCGTCCGTACAACAACCTGTTGCGGCGGCTCAGCGCCAGCGACTTTGCTTTGATTGCGCCGCATCTGGTGCAGGAAAACGCCGGGCCCAACGACCTGCTCTACAATCCCGGCGACCATGTCGAAATCGTGCATTTTCCGTGCGGACCGAGCCTGGCGTCCTACCTGGTCCCCAACGAGGACGGCCGCGATGTCGAAACCATTCTGGTCGGTCGCGAGGGCGCGGTCGGCGGCATCGTCAGTGAAGGCTATCTGCCGGCCTTTACCCGCATCATGGTTAAATTCGGCGGGCCGTTCGTGCACCTGCGCGTCGGAAAGCTGGAGGCGGCGAAGCTGAAATCGACCACGCTCCGCAACGTGTTCGCGCGCTATGCCGACTGCATGCTGGCCCAGATCTTCCAGTCGACGGCCTGCAATGTGATCCATTCGATCGAGCAGCGCACCGCCAAATGGATCGTCGCGGCGATGGAGCGCACCGACGGCGACGGCCTCGTGCCGCTGACCCACGAGCAGCTGGCGACCCTGCTGGGGGTCGGCCGCAGCTACACCAGCCGGGTGATTCAGACCTTCAAGGCGGATGGGATTCTGGAAACCCGCCGCGGCTCGATCATGGTCCGCAACCCCGAAGCCCTGCGCCGTCGGGCCTGCCTTTGCAACGAGGCGGTCAAAAATCACTTCGAAGAGGTGTTGCGGGGCGTCTATCCGACCCCCGAAAAAGACAATTGAGACGGCGGAACCGGCAAAAATGAGCTAACCAAATGCGAAACAAGCCATTGTTTTTTGGCGTTTTCTGAATATATTGCAACGCAATGAGCAAGGTATGCCCGGTCCTTTTGGCCGGGCTTCGTTTTTAGGCGCCATGCGCGCCTTCAGAATTCCAGGTTTTGAGCGTGATCCGGAAAAGTGGGTCCCGGTTTTCCGGTGAGATCGCGCTCCAGCCATTGTCCGAGCCAGAAGAACAGCTATGAAACTTCGCAATATCGCCATCATCGCCCACGTCGACCACGGCAAGACCACCCTCGTCGACAAGCTGCTGCAGCAATCCGGCACCTATCGCGACAACCAGCGCCAGGTCGAGCGCGCGATGGATTCCAACGATCTGGAGCGCGAGCGCGGCATCACTATTCTTGCCAAGTGCACGTCGGTGCATTGGGAAGACACCCAGATCAACATCGTCGATACTCCGGGCCACGCCGACTTCGGCGGCGAGGTGGAGCGTATCCTTTCGATGGTCGATGGCGTGATCGTCCTCGTGGACGCCGCCGAAGGTCCGATGCCGCAGACCAAATTCGTGGTCGGCAAGGCGTTGAAGCTCGGCCTGAAACCGATCGTCGCCATCAACAAGGTCGATCGCCCAGACGCGCGCATCACCGAAGTCGTCAACGAGGTGTTCGACCTGTTTGCCGCGCTCGACGCTACCGACGAGCAGCTCGATTTCCCGATCCTGTACGGGTCAGGCAAGAACGGCTGGATGGCGACCACCCCGGACGGATCTCACGAGGCCGGCATGAAGCCGCTGTTCGACCTCGTCATCAAGCATGTCGCGCCGCCGGTGGTCGAGGAAGGCCCGTTCCGGCTGCTCGGCACCATTCTCGAGGCCAATCCCTATCTCGGCCGCATCATCACCGGCCGCATCGCGTCCGGTTCGGTCAAGCCGAATCAGGCGGTGAAGGTGCTGTCGCGCGACGGCAAGGTGGTGGAAACCGGCCGCATCACCAAGATCCTCGCCTTCCGCGGCCTCGAGCGACAGCCGGTCGAGCTGGCCGAAGCCGGCGACATCGTCGCCATCGCGGGTCTGCCCAAGGGCACCGTCGCCGATACCTTCTGCGATCCGAGCGTCGAAGTCCCGATCCAGGCGCAGCCGATCGATCCGCCGACCGTGTCGATGTCGTTCATCGTCAACAACTCGCCGCTGGCGGGCACCGAAGGCGACAAGGTGACGAGCCGCCTGATCCGCGACCGCCTGTTGCGCGAGGCCGAGGGCAACGTCGCGTTGCGCGTGGTCGAGGCGCAGGACAAGGATTCCATGGAAGTTTCGGGCCGCGGCGAATTGCAGCTGGCGATCCTGATCGAGACCATGCGCCGCGAAGGTTTCGAGCTCAGCGTGTCGCGTCCCCGTGTCGTGCTGACCAAGGACGAGAACGGCCAGTTGCTGGAGCCGGTCGAGGAAGTCGTGATCGACGTCGATGAGGAATTCTCCGGCGTGGTGGTGCAGAAGATGAGCGAACGCAAGGCCGAGATGATCGAGATGCGCCCCTCGGGCGGCAATCGCCTGCGGCTGGTGTTCTACGCGCCGACCCGGGGCCTGATCGGCTATCAGGGCGACCTGATGACCGACACCAAGGGCACGGCGATCATGAACCGCCTGTTCCACAACTACCTGCCCTACAAGGGCGACATCCAGGGCCGCCGCAACGGCGTCCTGATATCCAACGACCAGGGCGACGCGGTGGCCTACGCGATGTTCAAGCTGGAGGACCGCGGCCCGATGATGATCGAGCCGGGCTGTAAGGTCTACAAGGGCATGATCGTCGGCGAGCATACCCGCGACAACGACCTCGAGATCAACATCCTCAAGGGCAAGCAGCTCACCAACATCCGCACCACCTCGAAGGACGAAGCGGTGCGCCTGACCCCGCCGATCCAGATGACGCTGGAAAAGGCGCTGGCCTATATCGAGGACGACGAACTGGTCGAGATCACGCCGAAGTCGATTCGCCTGCGCAAGCGGCACCTCGACGCCAACGACCGCAAGCGCGCGGAAAAGACCAAGCAGGCGGTGGCGTGAGGTAAGTGGGCGAATAGCGAGTAGCGAATAGAAGGCGTTTCAGCGCAGTTCGATTTACTATATCCTGCTAACCATTCGCTATTCGCCACTCACCCTTCGCCTCCTCATGTCCCTCCCCTCCGAAGTCGATGTCGCCATCATCGGTGCGGGCGCCGCCGGCCTCGGCGCCGCGCACGCGCTGGAGGGCTCCGGTCTCTCTACAATTGTGCTGGAAGCGCGCGACCGCGTCGGCGGCCGCGGCCACACCATCCAGGCTGCCCCCGATATTACTTTCGATCTCGGCTGCGGCTGGCTGCACTCGGCCGACGAGAATTCCTTCGTCCCCATCGCCGAACGGCTCCATTTCGAAATCGACAAGACGCGTCCGCCATGGCGTGAGCAGGCCCATGAAGGCGCATTTCCGCTTCAGGAGCGCGCCGACTTCATCGCCGCGCTGGATGCGTTCTATGATCGTGCCGAGGAGGCCGCCGCAAGCGGCCGCGACAGCGCCGCCAGCGCGTATCTCGAGCCCCGCAATCGCTGGAATCCGATGATCGATGCGATCTCGACCTATGTGAACGGCTGCGAACTCGACCTCGTCTCGATCCTCGACATGGACGCCTATGAGGACACCGAGATCAACTGGCGGGTGCGGCGCGGCTACGGCGCGCTGATGACGGCCTATGGCGCGCCCTGCCCGCTGGCGCTGAACACCGAGGCGACGCTGATCGATCATTCCGGAACGCGGGTGCGGATCGAGACCTCGCGCGGCACGCTGACGGCCGGCAAGGTGATCGTGACGATCCCGACCAATCTGATCGCCGATGAGACGATTCGGTTTCATCCCGCGCTGCCGGCAAAGGTGGACGCCGCGCGCGGCCTGCCGCTCGGCCTTGCCGACAAGGTGATGCTGGCGCTGGATCAGCCGGGCGGGCTGCCCAAGGACGGCAATCTGCGCGGCGCCACCATGCGCACCGCGATGGGCACCTATCATCTGCGCCCGTTCGGCCAGCCCTGCATCGAGGGCTTTTTCGGCGGAAGTTTCGCAAGGCAGCTGGAAGACGCCGGCGAAGGTGCGCTGATGGCGCAAAGCATAGACGAGATCGCGGGCTTCCTCGGCAATGACTACCGCCGCAAACTGAAACCGCTGGCGGAATCGCGCTGGGCCCACGACCCGTTCGCGCGCGGCTCCTATTCACACGCGCTGCCCGGCCACGCCGGGGCGCGCGCGGTGCTGGCGGCACCGATCGACGGGCGGCTGTTCTTTGCGGGAGAGGCGACCTCGCCGAATTTTTTCTCGACGGCGCATGGGGCACGGGATTCAGGGGAGAGGGCGGCGGGGGAGGTGGTAGCTTCGTTCGCCGGGGAATGATTGCTGCCGGTCCGGCCACGGATTCGACGCGCGCGGCGTCATCGCTTCTTCGCCGCGGCCGGACGTGGCGGTTTCAGCGCCCGATCCAGTTCCGGTTCGGCGATTTTGACCCCGGCCTCAGATTCCGCCAGCCAGTGCCCCTCGCTGCCGGACGCCGCCAGCACGCGAAACTCTGCCTTGCCGCCACCGCGGCGAAACGCCTCGGCCAACCGCCGCGACAACTCGGGCGAGAAATACGTGTCATTGGCCGCCACCAGCCATGTCACCGGCACCCGCGCCGCCTTGCCGAATTCGGCCGCTGCCGAAATCAGCGTCTGCGGCGCGCAAACCTGATTCGGCAGGTCGTTGGCATGGCCGCCGCGACCGGGCGCGAAGGCGATGATGGCCGAGACATCCTGCGGGTTTTCGCCGGCCAGCGCCAACGCGCCCCACGCGCCGGCCGAGTGCCCGACAACGACCATGCCGTCCGGCCGGACGAAGGGTTGCTTGCGTACAAAGCCCGCCGCCGCCGCGATCGCATCGGCGGTGGCGCGGCCGGCGCCTGCATAATCGGCTTCGTCGCAGCCGCCCTGGTCCTCCAGATAGCGTCCGCCGGTGGCGCCATGGCCGGGACGTTCGGGCACCAGCACGGCAAAGCCGCGCGCCACCAGCCAGGCTGCGAGCGCGCGGTATTCGGGTCGCGGCACTTGCGCGCGACGCAGGGCGTTCTGCGTGAAGGCATGCGCGATCACCGCCAGCCGGAACGGCCCGTCGCCGGGCGGGCGAAACAGCAATGCATGCGCGGCGACATCCATGGCCGGCGAGGGGACCAGCCACGGCTGCATCCGCCCGGGCCCGGCTTCGGCGCCTTGCGCACCGAGCCCGACTTGCGCGAACGCGTGCTGGGTACACACCGCTGCAAGCACAACCAGGACGAAATACGCTTTGAACGATTGCATGAATTTGCCTGACGCGGCCCAACGGACAAGGTTCGGAATTGCGGAACAGAATACCCACGACGACTCAAATCCGGAGCATTTTTCCGTGAACGTCCGCGGCCGAACGGGCCGTTGGGAATCGTTCGCATCAGTCAAAACACCGGTGAGGCGCTGCTGAAACGGGCCTGTGTCCTCTTTCGGTACAACCGGCCGCAGGACTGATGCAGAAAATCCACAGGTTAACCGATAATTAAGGATAGACCTTGAAGCGGACGCGCTGACTTGCTTTGATCGCCACCATGAGCACAACCCTGATCGAGGTTCGGCCGGCCAAAGCTGCGGATGCAGCCGCGGTGGCGTCTACCCATGACGAGGCCTGGCGCTCGGCCTATCAGGGCATCATCCCCGGCGCCGAGCTGGAGAAGCTGATCAACCGCCGCGGCCCGCAATGGTGGGACAGCGCGATCCGCAAGGGCAGCCGCGTCAGCGTGCTGGTGTTCGGCGACAAGGTCGCGGGCTATGCCAATTACGGCCGCAACCGCGCCCGCAGCCTGCACTTCGAAGGCGAGATCTACGAGCTCTATCTGCGGCCGGAATTTCAGGGCCTCGGCTTCGGCCGCCGCCTGTTCACCGCGGCGCGGCGCGACCTGCTGCAGAGCGGGCTGAAGAGCATGGTGATCTGGGCGCTCTCCGACAACGATCCGGCGACGGAGTTCTATCGCGCCCTCGGCGGCCGCATGGTCGCGCGCTCCTCGGAGAAGTTCGGGGCGAAGTCGCTCGACAAGGTCGCCTTCGCCTGGACCAACTGAGCTTCGCCGGGTTTTGAGGCAAATCGAGGCTGGCTTCGGCCCGCATCGCGTCCTATCCAAGACCTTATTTGGATGACCTGACTTCAAAACCACGCGGAGCCATTCATGCGCATTGACGCCATCTCGATCGGGATCGACCCACCGCGCACCGTCAACGTCATTATCGAAGTCCCTGTCGGCGGCGAGCCGATCAAATACGAGATGGACAAGGAGGCCGGTACGCTCGTCGTCGACCGGTTTCTCTATACCGCCATGCGCTACCCCGGCAATTACGGTTTTATTCCCCACACGCTCTCCGGCGACGGCGACCCCTGCGACGTGCTGGTGGCGAACACCCGCGCCATCGTGCCGGGCGCCGTGATGAGCGTGCGGCCGGTCGGCGTGCTCCTGATGGAAGACGAGGCCGGCGGCGACGAGAAGATCATCGCGGTGCCATCCTCCAGGCTGACCCAGCGCTACGACAAGGTGAAGACCTACAGCGATCTGCCGGAGATCACGCTGCAGCAGATCCAGCACTTCTTCGAGCACTACAAGGATCTCGAGCCCGGCAAATGGGTCAAGGTGCTGCGCTGGGGCGGCGCCGAGGATGCGCACCGGCTGATCGAGGAAGGCATCGCGCGCGCCAGGGCGAAAGCGAAGTAGGCGACGGCGCGGCGCGCGCTCTATAGTCCTCATCCTGAGGAGCCCGCGCTTGCGGGCGTCTCGAAGGATGAGGTCCGATTGGCTTCATGGTTCGAGACGGCGCAAGAGCGCCGCCTCACCATGAGGAGCAGGGACACGATGCGCCGGTTGATCAAAATAATCCGCAATTTCCTGCTGCTCGTCATCGCGGCGATCATCGTTCTCGCCGGCGTGCTGCTGTTCAATGTCTTCTCTCACGGGTCGCGGCAGATTGAGGTCGCAGCCGTGCCGCGCGCGGCGGTCGACCAGCACGGCGCGGCGGCGCGGCTCTCCGAGGCGATCCGCTTTCAGACCATTTCGAACTTTCTCAATCCGGAGCAGGGCGCCGAGGCGCTGCACGGTCTGCGGGCGCATATCGAAAAAAGCTTTCCGGCGTTTCATGCCGCGGCGAAGCGCGAGCTCGTCGGCGGCCACAGCCTGCTCTACGCATGGGAGGGATCGGACGCCAAGGCGGCCCCGATCGCGCTGCTGGCGCATCAGGACGTGGTGCCGGTGGCGCCGGGCACCGAAAAGGACTGGCAACAGCCACCATTCGATGGCGTCATTGCCGATGGCTTCATCTGGGGCCGCGGATCGTGGGACGACAAGGGCAACCTCTATGCCATGCTGGAGGCCGCCGAGCAGATGGCGAAGCAGGGTTTTCGCCCGAAGCGAACTGTCTATTTCGCGTTCGGCCACGACGAGGAAGTCGCCGGCGTCAGAGGCGCCAAGGCGATCGCCGCCACGCTGGCCTCGCGCGGTGTAAAGCTCGACTTCGTGCTCGACGAGGGCCTGCTGATCACCGAGGGCATCATGAAGGGCCTCGACAGGCCGGCTGCCTTGGTCGGCGTCGCCGAGAAAGGGTATGCGACACTGGTGTTGACCGCGCACGCCACCCCGGGCCATTCCTCGATGCCGCCGCGCCAGACCGCGATCGGCATGATGAGCGCCGCGCTGGCGCGACTGGAAGACCATAGCCTTCCGATGCAGATTCGCGGCACCGTCTCGGAAATGTTCGACACGCTGGCGCCCGAAATGAGCGGCTTCAACCGCGTCGTGCTGTCCAACCTCTGGCTGTTCAAGCCGCTATTGTTGCGCGAATTCGAAAAGACCGGACCCACCGAGGCAATGGTTCGCACCACCACGGCGCTGACCATCTTCAATGCCGGCGACAAGGACAACGTGCTGCCCGGCAATGCCGCGGCGACCGTCAACTTCCGGCTTGTTCCCGGCGACACGCAAGGCAGCGTCGTCGACCATGTCCGCTCCACCGTCGGCAACGAGCGCATCGCCGTCGAGCCGTTTCCCGGCAACACCGATCCGCCGCCGGTGACCGGCACCGCGGGTCCATCCTTCCGCATCCTCAACCGGACCATCCGGGAGATTTTTCCCGACGTGATCGTTGCACCCGGCCTGATGGTGGCCGCGACCGATTCGCGCCACTTCACGGGCATTACCGACAACATTTTCCGGTTCTCGCCGGTGCGCGCGAATTCGGAAGACCTGAAGCGGTTTCACGGCACCAATGAGCGGCTGAGCGTCGAGGGCTATGCCGACATGATCCGGTTTTACCGGAGGCTGATCGAGAACAGCGCGGGATGACGACGAAGTGGTCATTCCGGGGCGCCCCACAGCCCGAACCCGGAATCTCGAGCGTTACCATCTCTGGATTCCGGGTTCGCGAGTTTCACTCGCGCCCCGGAATGACGGCGGCGTTCACACCGCAGGCTTCGCCAATCCGTGAATCGCGCATACCGCGCGCAGCGTGTTGACCAGCAAACACGCCACCGTCATCTGCCCGACGCCGCCGGGCACCGGCGTGATCGCGCCGGCGACCTGCAAAACTTCGTCAAAGGCGACATCGCCGACCAGCCGATCCTTGCCGTCGGCCCCGGGCAGCCGGTTGATGCCGACGTCGATCACGGTGGCGCCGGGCTTGATCCAGTCGCCACGCACCATCTCCGGCCTGCCGACGGCGGCATAGACCAGATCGGCGCGGGCGCAGAGTTGCGCCAGATCGCGCGAGCGCGAATGCGCGATCGTCACGGTCGCATTTTCGTTGAGCAGCAACTGCACCAGCGGGCGGCCGACCAGATTGGAGCGGCCGATCACGATGGCGTTCATGCCTTCGAGCGAGGCGTGCACGCTTCTGGTCAGGACAATACAACCGAGCGGGGTGCAGGGCGCCAGCGCCGCAAATCCGCCGGCGAGGCGTCCGGCATTGTTCGGATGCAGCCCGTCGACATCCTTGGCGGGGTCGATGGCGTTGATGACGGTTTCGGTATCCAGCGATTTCGGCAGCGGCAGCTGCACCAGGATGCCGTGCACGCTCGAATCGCGATTGAGCTGTCCGATCAGCGCCAGCAATTCATCCTGCGCGACGTCGGCCGGCAGCACGTGTTCGAACGACGCCATGCCGGCGGCCTGGGTCTGCTTGTGCTTGCTGCGGACATAGACCTGACTGGCGGGGTCGCTGCCGACCAGCACCACCGCGAGTCCGGGCGTCAGCCCGTGCGCACGCTGCACCCGCGCCACCTCATCGGCCACACGGGCGCGAAGCTCCGACGCAATGACTTTTCCATCGATGATGCGGGCCGTCATCTCAGTCCTTTTTTGTGAATCAATCCGGCTTCGCCGCGGTCAGCTTTCGCAACGTGTCACCGAGTTTCGCGGGATCGCCGTCGACGGCAATCTGCTTCAGGCGGGACGTCGTTCCCGACAGCACCCGCACGCAGCGCTTGGGCACCCCGAGCGCCTTGGCGAGCAACTCCGTCACCGCGCGATTGGCCTCGCCGCCCTCGGCGATGGCGCGGACCCGAACCTTGATCACGCTGCGGCCGTTGGCGAGCGTCTCAACCCCGTCGATGTCGTCGCGGCCACCGCGCGGCGTCACGCGCAGCGCGACACTGATGCCTTCGGTGGAATAGCGCCAGGGATCCATGGAGCATCCATCAAACCCGCGATCAGATCACGTTTGGATAGATGTAGTAGGCAATCACCCGCTGGATGAACATGATGATCAGGATCAGGATGATCGGCGAGATATCGAGACCGCCGAGACTCGGCATGAAGCGGCGAATCGGCGCCAGCACCGGTTCGGTGATCCGGTACAGGAACTCGGCCACCGCCGACACGAACTGGTTGCGCGTGTTCACGACGTTGAAGGCGATCAGCCAGGACAGGATGGCCGACGCGATCAGCAGCCAGACATAGAGATCCAGAACAATAACGATGATGTCGAGAACGGCTCGCATGGGGGATGAACTCGCGGGGTTTGCTTTCTGCTAGATATCGGTTCCTACCCCCGCAAACAAGGGAAGTTGCCGGCAAAAAGCCCCGAAAAACAGTGATTTCACCGTTCTTGACTTGACCTTGGCGCGGATTGTAAATGGCGCAATTATCGGCCGCCGGAATCCATCTTTCGGGCGGCCACGATGGGGCCATAGCTCAGCTGGGAGAGCGCGTCGTTCGCAATGACGAGGTCGGCGGTTCGATCCCGCCTGGCTCCACCACGCTTCGCCCTTCGGGCTACGCGTGGCGCAGCCACGCAAGAGCCTGAAGGGCGAAGCGTGGTGCCCGGCGAAGCCCTCTTGGGCGAAGACGGGCTGCCAAAGCGCCCCCTCTACTTCCCCGTAAACCTGGGCGGCCGTTTCTCCATGAAACTCGCGACGCCTTCGCGGAAATCGCTGCCGCGCAGCGCCACCTGCATCTCGCGGTTGGCATCGATGGTGGCTTCGGCCAGGGTCTGGAACGGCACGTCGTAAAGCTGCCGCTTGATGACGGCGATCGCGCTCGGCGAGACGAAATCGGCCAGATCGCGGGCATAGGCGTAGGTCTGCTCGCGCAGCTGGTCCGGCGGATACAGCCGGTTGACCAGACCGATGCGCAGCGCCTCGTCGCTTTGCACCCGGCGCGCGGACATCAGCAGATCCAGCGCATGGGCATGGCCGACGATGCGCGGCAGCATCCAGCTGATGCCATGCTCGGCGATCAGCCCGCGGCGCGAGAACGCCGTCGTAAACACGGTGTTGTCGGCGGCGAAGCGCAGATCGCAATACAGCGCGTGCACCAGGCCGATGCCCGCGGTGGCGCCGTTCAGCATGGCGATAACAGGCTTTGATATCGACGGATAATACCCGTAGCGGCTCTGCCAGTCCGGCCGCCGGTTCATGTCGAACGGCGGCACGCCGCTCTCGGCGCGCCTGATGTCGTCGGGATCGAGCCCCTTCAGCGCGTCCATATCGGCGCCGGCGCAGAACGCCCGGCCCGACCCCGTCAGCACGATGACGCGCACATTGTCGTCGGCTGCCGCGGTCTCCATGGCGTGGCGCACATCGCGCTCCATGATCGGCGTCCAGGCATTCATGCGGTCGGGCCGGTTGAGCGTGATGGTCGCGATCTTCTCGCTCACCGCGTAGAGGATATGCTGATAGGCCACCGGATTCTCCCTGTGTTCGCCG
>JAYSPJ010000643.1:0-6996 GCA_043722155.1 Bradyrhizobium sp. | reverse complement strand
AATCCAGGCGGCGACTCATGAGTCGGTTGACGCGATCAAGCAGATCAGCGGCACCATCGAGAAACTGTCGGAGATCTCGGCGACCATCGCCGCTGCGGTGGAAGAGCAGGGCGCTGCGACGCAGGAAATTTCCCGCAACGTGCAGCAGGCGGCGCAGGGCACCCAGCAGGTCTCGTCGAACATCACCGACGTGCAGCGCGGCGCCAGCGAGACCGGTTCGGCCTCCTCGCAGGTGCTCTCGGCGGCACAGTCGCTGTCCGGAGACAGCAACCGCCTCAAGCTCGAGGTCGGCAAGTTCCTGAGCTCGGTCAGGGCGGCCTGACAGGGCGACGGGGGCTCCAGTTCCTCCGGCGGCGGGCGGCCGCCGAGAGGCCGGTATCGGGGAAGTGAAGACCGGCTGCGCGCGGGCGTTGGCTTTTCGGCCCGGTTCGGGTAAGTCAGCACGAACGAATTGGCCTGTTGGAATGCCAATCCCCGCTTTTTCGCGGGACCGAGGAATCCCCGGTCTATGATCTCACTGGTCCGTATAGCGCTGAGCCGGCCGTATACTTTCGTCGTGCTCGCGCTGCTTCTCCTGATCATCGGGCCGCTCGCCGCGCTGCGCACGCCGACCGACATTTTTCCCGACATCCGGATCCCCGTGATCGGCGTGGTGTGGAATTATACCGGCCTGCCGCCGGACCAGATGGCCGGGCGCATGATCACGCCGTTCCAGCGCGCGCTGACGACGACGGTCAACGATATCGAACACATCGTGGCCAACTCCTACAACGGCATCGGCATCGTCAAGATATTCTTCCAGCCGAATGTCGATATCCGCATCGCCAACGCCCAGGTCACCGCGATTTCGCAGACGATGGTCAGGCAGATGCCGCCCGGGGCGACGCCGCCGCTGATCCTCAATTACAGCGCATCGACGGTGCCGATCATTCAGGTCGCGTTGTCCGGCGAGGGCCTCACCGAGCAGAATCTCGCCGACATCGGCATCAACCAGCTGCGCACGCTGCTGGTGACGGTGCCTGGTGCCGCGATCCCCTATCCGTTCGGCGGCAAGCAGCGTCAGGTCCAGATCGATCTCAATCCGTCGGCGTTGCAGGCCCGCGGGCTGTCCGGGCAGGACGTCGCCAACGCGCTCGCCGCGCAAAATCTGATTACCCCGGTCGGCACCCAGAAGATCGGTGGTTTCGAATACGTTATCCAGCTCAACAATTCGCCGCTGCGGATGGAGGAACTCGGCAATTTGCCGATCAAGGCCGTCAACGGCGCCACGGTCTATGTCCGCGATGTCGCCAGCGTGCGCGACGGCAATCCGCCGCAGACCAATATCGTCCATGTCGACGGCAACCGTTCGGTGCTGATGATGGTGCTGAAGGCCGGCTCGACCTCGACGCTGGATATCATCGCCGGCATCAAGCAGAAGGTCATCGATGTCAAGGACTCGCTGCCTTCAGCGCTGAAGGTCGGATTCATCGGCGATCAGTCGGTGTTCGTGCGCGGCGCGATCACCGGCGTCGCCGTTGAAGGCATCATCGCGGCCCTGCTGACCAGCGTGATGATCCTGCTGTTCCTGGGAAGCTGGCGTTCGACGATCATTATCGCCGTCTCGATTCCGCTCTCGGTGCTCGGCGCCATCGTGATGCTGTCGGCGATCGGAGAAACCCTCAATATCATGACGCTCGGCGGCCTGGCGCTGGCGGTCGGGATTCTGGTGGATGACGCCACGGTCACGATCGAGAACATCAACTGGCATCTGGAGCAGGGCAAGGATGTCGAAACCTCGATCATGGACGGCGCCAACCAGATCGTGACGCCGGCCTTCGTCTCGCTGCTGTGCATCTGCATTGTGTTCGTGCCGATGTTCTTCCTGCAGGGGGTTGCTCGCTTCCTGTTCGTGCCGATGGCGCTGGCCGTGATATTCGCGATGATCTGGTCGTTCCTGCTGTCGCGCACCCTGGTGCCGACGATGGCGAAGTACCTGCTGCAGCCGCATGTCCGGCATGCCGAAGGCGAGGGGCCGCCGCCGACGCGCAACCCGCTGGTGCGATTCCAGCGGGCTTTCGAGGCGCGGTTCGAGCGCATGCGCGGCGGCTACCGCGACCTGCTGTCGCTGGCGATGATGCGGCGGCCGGTTTTCGTGATCGGATTCCTCGGCATGGTCGGAATTTCCTTCCTGCTGGTGCCGTATCTCGGCCGGAACTTCTTCCCGTCGGTCGATGCCGGTTCGATCCTGATGCATGTTCGCACCCAGGTCGGCACCCGCGTCGAGGAAAGCGCCAATCAGTTCGCCGACGTGCAAAAGGCAATCCGCAGGATCATTCCGCCGCGCGAGATCGAAACCCTCGCCGACAACATCGGCATGCCGATCAGCGGCATCAACATGACCTACAACAACACCGGCGTGATCGGTCCGGCGGATGGCGATATCCTGATCAAGCTCAGGGAGGGGCACCGTCCCACCGATGAATATGTGATGGCCATGCGCGAACAGCTGCCGCGGATGTTTCCCGGCATGACGTTCTCGTTCCTGCCGGCCGATATCGTCAGCCAGATTCTGAATTTCGGCGCGCCGGCGCCGATCGACCTGCAGATTCGCGGCGCCAATGTGTCGGCGAACTTCGTCTATGCCAACGCGCTGCTGAACCGGCTTCGCCGGATCCCGGGCATTGCGGACGCGCGCATTCAGCAATCGCCGAACAACCCGAGCTTCAACGTCGATGTCGACCGCACCCGCGCGCAGTATGTCGGCTTGACCGAACGCGATGTCACCAACAGCCTCGTCGTCAATCTGGCCGGCAGTGCGCAGGTGGCCCCGACCTTCTTCCTCAATCCGGACAATGGCGTGTCCTATTCGATCGTGATGCAGACGCCGCAATACAAGATGGACTCGCTGGGCGCGCTGGAGGCCTTGCCGATGACGGCGGCTGGCACCGCGGTCCCGCCGATCCTCGGCGGCATCGCCAGCATTTCGCGGTCGGCCTCGAGTGCCGTGGTCTCGCAATACGACATCCAGCCGATGGTGCAGATCTATGCGACGCCGCAGGGACGCGATCTCGGCGCGGTGGCCGCCGACATCAAGGCCGCGATTGCGGACACCGCGAAGGAGGTGCCGAAGGGTTCCTCGGTGGCGCTGCTCGGCCAGGTCGAGACCATGAACAGCGCATTCTCCGGGCTGCTGTTCGGCCTGCTCGCCGCTGTGGTGCTGATCTACCTGCTGATCGTGGTGAACTTCCAGTCGTGGTCCGATCCGTTCGTGATCATCACGGCGCTGCCCGCCGCGCTGGCCGGTATCGTCTGGATGCTGTTCACGACCCAGACCACGCTGTCGGTGCCGGCGCTGACCGGGGCGATCATGTGCATGGGCGTCGCCACCGCCAACAGCGTGCTGGTGATCTCTTTCGCGCGCGAACGTTACGAGGAACTGGGCGACCCCATCGCCGTCGCGATCGAAGCCGGCTTCGTCCGGTTCCGTCCGGTGCTGATGACGGCGCTGGCGATGATCATCGGCATGGCGCCGATGGCGCTCGGCCTCGGCGAGGGCGGCGAACAGAACGCGCCGCTCGGACGCGCGGTTATCGGCGGCCTGATCTTTGCTACGATCGCCACCTTGATGTTTGTTCCCGTGGTTTTCAGTATGGTACACAGGAAACAGGGCGCCAAAGCCGCCGCCGCACCGGAGACGTCGCATGCCCACTGAACACAGCTCGCCGGTCTCTCGCCGGAAGTTGGGCATCTTCGGCATCGTGGCCGGGATTGCCGCGGTGCTGGTCGTGGTCACCGGAATCCGGGCGCGCGAGGACTCCAGCGCGAAACTGCGTGAATGGACCGACAATCAGGCGATCCCGACCGTCGCGGTGGTGCTGCCGGACGCCAGGGCGCTCGCCGCCACGCTTGATCTGCCGGGCCGGCTGGAAGCCCATTCGCGCGCGCCGATCTTCGCCCGCGTCAGCGGCTACCTCAAGAACTGGAGCGCCGACATCGGCGCGCAGGTCACGGCCGGCCAGGTGATCGCCGAAATCGAGGCGCCGGACCTCGATCAGCAGCTGTTGCAGGCGCGCGCCGATCTCGCCAGCCAGCAGGCCAGCGCCAAACTGTCCGAGGCCACGCTGACCCGCCGCAAATCGCTGATCGCCTCGAACTTCGTGTCGATGCAGGAAATCGACGAGCGCACCGCCGACCTCTCCAACAAGAAGGCCGCGGTCAATTCCGGTCAGGCCAATGTCGAGCGGCTGGAGGCGCTGGCGGGCTACAAGAAGATCACGGTGCCGTTCGACGGCGTGGTCACCGCCCGCGACACCGACGTCGGTGCCCTGATCAATGCCGGCGGCGGCTCGGGACCGGCGATGTTCGTGGTTTCCGACATCAGCAAGCTGCGGGTCTATGTCAACGTTCCGCAAAACTACGTGCCTTCGATCAGGATCGGCGCCAAGGCCGTGATCACGATGCCGGAATATCCCAACCGGACCTTCCTCGCCACGGTCGAGGCCTCCTCGCAATCGGTCGATGTCGGCTCAGGCACCACGCGGATGCAGCTCGCGCTCGACAACGCCAAGGGCGAGCTGATGCCGGGAGGCTATGCCAATGTGCGGATGAGCCTGGCGCGCGATACCCTGCCGCTGCATATCCCCGCCAGTGCGCTGATCTTCAACAAGGACGGCATGCGGGTCGCCACCGTCGGTTCCGACGACAAGGTGCTGTTCAAGACCGTGACCATCGCCCGCGACCTCGGCCGCGACATCGAGCTCGCCTCAGGCATCTCGCCCGACGACCGCGTCATCGTCGCACCGCCTGACGGTATCGCCGACGGCGATCAGGTCCGCGTCGCCGGCGACAAGGGCGGGACCGGCGCAAAACCCGCAACGGCTTCGGAGCAGCAGGGCAGCAAGGGGTAGGGCGTAGTCGTTCACCTCGCCCCCCACCAGGAGCCGCGGCGTACTATATCTTGTGCCGGGACGAGTGCCTCCACTCAAGCCATTCTTTGCATGGGGTTGTTTTCGCATTTTTGTGGAGGCGAGAGGTACGCAGAAGGATTATCCCACCCGCCACTCCAGCACGCCGTCCTCAGCCGTGGCGATATCGCCCAGCGTTCCAACCGGCGTGCGGTCCATGTTCGTTAGATGCGCCAGCGTCGCGCTGTCGTTGGCCGGCACCCGCGCCAGCGCGCGCGTATCGGTCGCCGTCCGCAGCATCACCACGCCGTGCTCGACCTCGCCGCCGCGGCCGTAGAGCACCGTAAAACTCTCGACCTTGCCCTTGCCGCTGGCCTCGGTGACGAATTCCGGCACGCGGCCTTTGCGGCGGTCGGCCTCGGCCTGCACGCTGGTATCCTGCGCCATCGCGCGCTGCGGCGGCTGCCGCGACAGCACCAGCCCATGATGTTTTGTCACGAACCCGCCCTGGCCATATAACAACCCGAGTTTGGCGCCGCCGCGCAGCTTGCGCACCATCGCGCAGGCCGCATGCGTCATGTAGGTGTTGAGCGGTGCGCCGAAGAACGTCAGCCCGCCGGTCACCGTCGGCTGTACGTCGGTGCCGAGCCCCAGCGTCCGCCGCGCCATCTTCGGCACGCAGGGAAAGCAGCTGTAGAGTTCGATCGCGTCGAACTTCCTGCCGTCGCCGCCGGCCAGGTCCATCACGGCCTTGAGCACGGCATTCTGCGGATGGCTCTCATAAAACTGGTCGCGCACCAGATAATCCCGCGGTTCCTCCGCCGAGGCGCCGCCCCAGATGTGAATGATGCGATCCCCGGGAATTCCGGCGGCCTTCGCCTTCGCAAGGCTGGTCAACAGCACGGCCGCGCCCATATTGACGGTCGGGTTTGCCACCATCAGCTTGTTGTAGGGCCAGGCGATCAGCCGGTTGTCCGGCGTCGGTGTCGTGATCTCCCCGGGGCTGAAGCGCCGCTTCAGCCAGGCATTGGGATTTTCCGACGCCACCTTTGAATAGGTCGACCACAGGTCGCCGGATTCCGCCATCGCCTCTCGCGGCGTCTGGCCCCAATGCGCCGAGGTCGCGGTCTCGTAAAGCGGATAGACGGTGATCGGCCTGAACACGCCGAGTTTGACCGCCATCGGCTTCTGGAACGCGGCGCCGCGCTTCGGCTCCTCCACGTCATGCGCGAACGGTGTCCACGGCAAATCGATCCCGGCGCGTTCCGCCTTGGTCGCGGTCGACTGCGCCTCGGCGCCGCAGACCGCGGCGACGCTGCATTCGCCGCGCGCGATCCGTTTCGCTGCCTCATGCAGATAGCGGATCGGGCTCTCGCCCCCGACCGGGCCGTAATACAGATGCGCCGGTTTGATGCCGAGCCGTCCGGCCAGCTGCTTCTCCGGATCTCGGTAGCGCCAGCTCAGGAAATTGACGATGTCGAGCGAGCCGATGTCGCCGAGCAATTTGCCGCCTGAGTCGGCTTCCGCGCGCTGCAGCGCCTGTTCCAGCAGCGCGAGGGGCTCGAGCCCGTCGGCGATCTCCTTCGGCCGATCAGTGATCTCGCCGACGCCGACAATGACGGGGATGCGGTCTTCGGGGAGGGGAGAGGGGGTATTGGACATTTTTTCTTTCTCTTTCTCAACATTCTCAGACCTCATCCTGAGGAGCGGCCACTTGGCCGCGTCTCGAAGGATGGAGGCAGCGTATGAACTCCTGGCCATCCTTCGAGACGCGCGTGAAGAACGCGCTCCTCAGGATGAGGTCGGGGGTTTATTCACGAGCGCGCCATGAGGGACCGTTTATTACTCCGCCACCAGCGCGTTCATGTGCTCGACCGCCTCGATGAAGTCTTCCTTGAATTCCTGCACGACGGCGCCGGCGGACTTGACGCTGTCGATCAGGCCGACGCCCTGGCCGACGAAATAGCTGACGAGGTCGCGGGCTTGCGCATTGCCGGATGCCGCCGATCGATCGATCGAGTTGAAGGCGTCGCGGCTGATGATGCTCTGCAGCGGCATCGGCAGCGCGCCGGGACTGTCGGGGCCGCGGTCCCAGGCATCGGTCCAGACC
>JAYSPJ010000642.1:0-1853 GCA_043722155.1 Bradyrhizobium sp. | reverse complement strand
CGGCGGACCCTCTGCTTCAGGAGCATTTCGTCTCTTTGCCTTGATCGCTCTCAAGTCGTCGCAGCCAATTTCGGTCATTCCGAGAATATCGGCGCGGCACCCAAAACCAGTCGTTCAGTAAGACGGCACTCGTCCCGTGACGGCGTTGGCGCGTGACGTGAATCTAGGACGCCGAATGGCATCTACGGGCATGCGTGCGCGGAGACTAGTTTTGAGGCGCGTCTTCTCCTTCGAACCCAGCTCACGGGTCGACTGCGACATTCCAATCGCGATCTCAACTGAGGCCCAATAGTCGTCGAAATCCGCAAACGTGCGAGAGACCGTAATTTGGCGCGTCGCGATCTCAGTCAGGCCGGCGTCCGCCCAGAGCGAGTGCAAGGCGGGGATTGGCGACACGTCGGCTCGTGGCGGCAGCAACGGTGTAATACCCACACGGCGGAACTCTTCCTGCAACGCGGCCATTGGAAAGCCGCCTGGCTCGAGAACATCCCAAGCATAGGCGGAGATAGTGCCTCCGGCGCGCACCACCCGCTTCATCTCAGCCAGACCCTTTTCCGGATCCGGTACGAAGAAAATCACCAAAGCCATTACTGCAGCGTCGAAGTGGCCTGCTTCGCTCGGCAGTGCCATTGCATCACCCTGCTCGAACCTTGCGATACCAGCAGTGTGTCGTTCTCGAGCGAAGCTCAGCTGCGCCACGGACGGATCAACACCAAGGATTTCCGCAGGTTTGCATCGTTGCACCAGAAGTTCAGTAAATGCACCGTTTCCACAGCCAACGTCGATCCAGCGCTGATGGCTTGCGGGATTGAGCCAGTCTATAAAGACCTCACCTGCGAGGCGGCTCCAGACGCCCATCATTCGTTCATAGGCTGATCCGTCTTCAAAAAGTATCTGGCTCTCGGTCATCGATCGTTCCTGTCATGCCGGAATAAGGCCGCACCTTGTCATTCATCCGCCGGATACGATAAATGCTGGCAGAACAGGGCACTCGTCAGATCACCCGTTAAGCCGGGACGCAGCGTTAAACTCCAACTGTCAGCATCGGCTTAAATGCGACCCATTTTCTCAGTCATTTTTAATGTCGGGGAACATCCAAAAAAGCTGGTGATCGATCAAATGTTGGTCTGATCGGAAGGAATATCGTCCGGCAAGTCGTTGCGCCCCTTAGCTCGACTGGGGAGGTCGAGCGAAGCACCGACGAGATAGCTGGTCATTGACAAGGAACCCAGCGAATAGCCTTGGATGAGCGATTGCGAGCGGCCATCCTTGGCGGCGATCCCGGCCGTGTAAAGCAGCGGAATAAAATGGTCCGGCGTTGGGACTGCCTTGTCATAGTCGGGATGCTCGGCAAGCTTCAAGATCGCCGATGGGTCTTCGGCCATCTGGTTTCGCGCCGCTTCGTCGAAGCGCCGCGCCCAGTCAGTGCCGACCGTGGGCTTGTCCCGCTCCATTAGCCTCAAATTGTGAACCACGTTGCCGCTCGACAGCAGCAAGATACCGCGTTCACGAAGCGCCGTAAGCCGCGCCCCGAGCGCGACATGATAGGCGAGTGGTTGGAGGGCGTTGATCGAAAGCTGCACTACCGGGATATCGGCCTTGGGATAGAGATGGGCGAGGACGCTCCACGTGCCATGGTCGAGGCCCCATTGATCCTGGTCGAGTCCGACCCAGTCCGGCTTGACCACTTCTGCCACTTCCTGCGCCAGTTCAGGCGACCCGTCCGCAGGATATTGGAAGTCGAACAGCGGCTGTGGGAACCCGTAGAAATCATGGATCGTGCGCGGGCGGGCCATTGCCGTCACCGCAGTCGCGCCAATGAACCAGTGGGCTGAGACGACCAGAATAGCCCG
>JAYSPJ010000641.1:0-11674 GCA_043722155.1 Bradyrhizobium sp. | reverse complement strand
GGCCTGCAGATGCGAGGTGGGATCGGGCGAATAGCGGACTTCGGCATAGGCCGGCGGCACCGCCATCGAGTGCAGGCGCTTGATGGTGCCGGTGTGACGAACCGCGGTGCCGTTGGCGCGAACGAAGGAATAGGTCTTGCCGCGCTTGATGCGGCGGATGGTCAGTTCGTTCTGGTCGCCGAGTTTCAGGCCCAGCTCCCTGGCGAGGGATTCAACGCTGCCAGGATGCCCCGGCGTCACGCTCACGACGGAATCGGCGGAAACGGGCCGCGTAGCCTCGAAATTCTGCTGATCCATCATGACTTTAGACGCCTTGCTCCAACTGTTGTTCCGGTAATGCCGATGATCGGTCTTTGGTTCCGGCGGGCCGCCCGACCCCGGGGAGGCCATTTAGGGGGTAATGGCCGCGAGCGCTAGCCCACCCCTTGCCACAAACGGTTGCAGAGTACCGTCGGAGGCGGGATGGCCCCCATGCAGCGGATTTTTGGCTAACGGAAACGCGATCGTGATGGCGAACAGGCCGACCGGTGCCCCTGCCTCCGTCGGCGATTTGATCCGGCGCAAGGCGCGGAACCCCGCCTAAGGTCCTATTTCTTCCGCTTGTCGGTGCCGGTAGGCCGGACGCATAATTGGCGCAACAAAAGAGACGGCTTGCAGTGCTCGCGTTCACTGGCCGCATCGGTGGAGGGTAACATGTCCGAGAAGATTTACGACGTATCTGCGGAGTGGGCCAGGCGCGCCTTTGTCGATCAGGCCAAATACGGCGAGATGTACGCGCGCTCGGTGAGCGATCCCAACGGGTTCTGGGGCGAACAAGCCAAGCGCATCGGCTGGATCAAGCCGTTCCACAAGGTCGAGAATACGTCGTTCGCGCCTGGCAACATCTCGATCAAATGGTTTGAGGACGGCGTCCTCAATGTCGCCTGGAACTGCATCGACCGGCATCTCGAGACGCGGGGCGACCAGACCGCCATCATCTGGGAGGGCGACGACCCCTCGCAGTCGAAACACATCACCTATCGGCAGTTGCACGACGAAGTCTGCAAGATGGCCAACATCCTGCGCACCCGCAACGTCGTGAAGGGCGACCGTGTCACCATCTATCTTCCGATGATCCCGGAAGCCGCCTACGCCATGCTGGCCTGCGCGCGGATCGGCGCCATCCATTCGGTGGTGTTCGCCGGCTTCTCGCCCGACAGCCTTGCCCAGCGCATCACCGACTGCCAATCCAAGATCGTCATCACATCCGACGAAGGCCTGCGCGGCGGCAAGAAGGTGCCGCTGAAGGCCAATGTCGATGCCGCCGTCGCCAAGTGCGGCGGGGTCGATTGGGTCGTCGTGGTCAAGCGCACCGGTGCGGCCGTCGACATGAATCCGTCGCGGGATTTCTGGTACCACGAAGCCGCCGAGATGGTGACGACGGAATGCCCATGCGAGCCGATGCATGCCGAGGATCCGCTGTTCATCCTCTACACCTCGGGCTCGACCGGCCAGCCCAAGGGCGTGCTGCACACGTCGGGCGGCTATCTGGTGTTCGCGTCGATGACGCATCAATACGTGTTCGACTATCACGACGGCGACATCTACTGGTGCACCGCCGACGTCGGCTGGGTCACCGGCCACAGCTATATTCTCTATGGGCCACTGGCCAACGGCGCGACCACGCTGATGTTCGAAGGCGTGCCGAATTACCCCGATATGTCGCGGTTCTGGAACGTCATCGACAAGCACAAGGTCAACATCTTCTACACCGCGCCGACCGCGATCCGGGCGCTGATGCAGGCCGGCGACGACCCCGTCAAGAAAACCTCGCGCAAGTCGCTTCGGTTGCTCGGCTCGGTCGGCGAGCCGATCAATCCGGAAGCCTGGGAATGGTATCACCGCGTCGTCGGCGACGAGCGCTGCCCGATTGTCGACACCTGGTGGCAGACCGAGACCGGCGGCATTCTGATCACGCCGCTGCCGGGCGCGACCAAGCTGAAGCCCGGTTCGGCGACCCTGCCGTTCTTCGGCGTGGTGCCCGAGATCGTCGACGCCGACGGCAAGGTGCTGGAAGGCGAGTGCAGCGGCAATCTCTGCATCGCCAGGTCCTGGCCGGGGCAGATGCGCACCGTCTATGGCGATCACGCCCGCTTCGAGCAGACCTATTTCTCCACCTACAAGGGCAAATACTTTACCGGCGACGGCTGCCGCCGCGACGCCGACGGCTATTACTGGATCACCGGCCGCGTCGACGACGTGATCAACGTCTCCGGTCACCGCATGGGCACCGCCGAGGTCGAGAGCTCGCTGGTAGCGCATGCGCTGGTTTCGGAAGCCGCGGTGGTCGGCTATCCCCACGACATCAAGGGCCAGGGCATCTATGCCTATGTGACGCTGATGACCGGCACCGAACCGTCGGAAGCGCTGCGCAAGGAGCTGGTGGCCTGGGTGCGCAAGGACATCGGCCCGATCGCGTCGCCCGACCTGATCCAGTTCGCGCCCGGCTTGCCGAAGACCCGTTCCGGCAAGATCATGCGCCGCATCCTGCGCAAGATCGCCGAGGATGAATCGGGCAGCCTCGGCGACACCTCGACGCTGGCGGACCCCGGCGTGGTGGATGATCTGGTCGCACATCGGCAGAACAAGAAGGACGCGTCGGTCTAGAGGCGCAGCCCTTCTTCGCTTCTCATCAGCGAGGAATACCAGCGACGAAGCGATCTAGCCTTCTGTTTCCCGATCGGCGGCTGGATGGCTTCGCTGAGCTTGGCATCGGGCGCGCCTTCGCGCGACCCGTGGGCTCGTAATGACGGGGGTGACCTCACGAAATCGTCCGGGGCAACCGTCCCGCCCCGGCTGTTTCCGGCTGGGTGTTGTTTTCAAGTCATTTACTTTGTTCCCAACATTTCCTTTGTTGATCCTCATTGAACGAGCCTCAGGCCCGGCGTGGAAACTGGTTGGTTAAGGCACCCGGTTAAAAATGCGTGGGCGAGCCGGCGTTTTGCAGGGTTTTCAGAAGATTTGACGGCCCGGCACGGGGCGTCCGAGCCAAACTGGAGAGATTGATGTCGTTGAGGATTGCGGTGGCGCTGGCAGCCACCATCGGGGCGGGGGCCCTGTTATCGACCACGGCCGAGGCGCGTCCGGACATCGTCGGCTTCCGGGGCGACTATTCGCCGGGAACGATCGTGGTGAAGACCAATGAGCGCCGGCTCTATCTCGTCGTCGAGCAGGGCCGCGCGGTCCGCTATCCCGTCGGCGTCGGCCGGTCCGGCAAGCAATGGGCCGGCACCACCCGGATCGACGGCAAGTACACCAATCCGGCCTGGTCGCCGCCGGCGGAAGTGAAGCGCGACAAACCCTCGATGCCGAGCGTCATCCCCGGCGGTTCGCCGCGCAACCCGATGGGCGTTGCCGCGATGACGCTGTCCGGAGGCGAGTACGCCATCCACGGCACCAACATGCCGGGCTCGGTCGGGGGCTTCGTCTCCTATGGCTGCATTCGCATGCTGAACGCGGATATCACCGACCTCTATCAGCGCGTCTCCGTCGGCACGACGGTGGTCGTGACCCGCTGATCCAATCCTTCAACGATTTGGACGTGCACAAAGCCGCGCTGCTGCGCGGTTTTTTTGCATCGATCCAGATCGCGCAGTTGCGGTTGCTACCCCCCTGTAGTTGTACGGGCATCAACTTTCATCCTAAATTTAGTACTGAGACGCCAACTGCCTCCCTGTCGACAACGGGAAGCGGGAAGCAATGACACGGTTCAATTTTCGCATCGGCACGAAGCTCGGCATCTCCGCAGGTATCAGCGTGCTGTTGGTCGGCGGCATGCTCACCAACCAGCTGATCAGCAATCAAACCGTCACCGCGTCCAGTCGCCTGGTTGTCGTCAACGGATCGAACAAGGCCAATGCCCAATCCGCAGAAGCGGCAATGCTGCGCACGCAGCTCGCCTTGCGCGATATCGGCCTCGCACTTTCCGAGGAAGCCCTCGATACGGGCCTTCGAGCCCTGCGCGAGAGCGCCGCGGATGCCGGCGCCAATGCCGAGGCCGCGGGGCAGCGCGCCAGCCGACAGGTGATGAAGGACCTGTATCGCGAAATCAAGACATCGATCGAAATCTACGCCGCCGCGGGGGCCGAGCTGGCTGTGGCGCAGAAAGCCGCGATTGCCGGCGCCATCGGTGGCCGCGCGGCAAACGACGTCTGGATGCGTGCGTTCGAAGCGCTGCTGGCGTCTCCACACCTCCTTGGGGCGGAAAATCATCTCGCCATCGAAGCCGGGCTGCGCGAGGCCAGTACGTCCTTCAATGCCGCCCGCGCGGCCGCGTGGCGTTACGCAGTGACATTCAAGCCCGAGAACCGAGAGATCATCTCGAATAGAATCATGGCGGCGTCCGACGCGGTGAAGCGCGCACGTCTGCTCGCCGGTGACAAGGAGCTTGCCGCCGAAATTGATGGCTTGTTCACGGCAACCGATCGCTTCAAGGTCCTTACGGACGAGGCCGTCAACGCCGAATTCCTGAAAGGCCGCATTCTCAGCGAACGCATTTAGCCGCAAGCTGCTGAAATCGCCGCGCGGATCAGCAAGGCGGTCGGCGGCGCGAATGAAATGCTCGCGTTGCGCCAGAGTGAGTTGCTGACGGAACTGAACCGGGTTACGACGATCGCGCTGGTCGTTGGCGTGATGGTCGTCCTGATGCTGATCGGCTCCTCGATCTTTTCGGTGCTGAACATTGCCCGTCCGATCCGGCGCATCGGCGATGTGCTGCTAGAGCTTGCCACGGGTAACAAGGCGATCGAAGTACCCTTCGCTACCCGCGGGGATGAGGTCGGCGACGCGGCGCGCGCAGCCAAGACCTTCAAGGAAAATCTGATTCGGATCGAGCAGATGGAGGCCGCGCAGAAGACACTCGAGGTGACCACCGCCGCCGCACGCAAGGCCGAGATGATCAAGCTCGCGGATGCATTTCAGCTGGCCGTCGGAAACATCGTCGATACCGTATCATCGGCCTCGACCTCGCTGGAAGTCGCGGCTGGTACGTTGACTGCCACTGCCGATAACACCCAGGAGCTGTCTGGCATGGTGGCCGCCGCCTCCGAGGAGGCGTCCGCCAATGTCGAATCCGTGGCGGCAGCGGCCGAGGAAATGAGTGCATCGGTCACCGAGATCGGCCGTCAGGTGCACGATTCCAGCCGCATTGCCGGTGAAGCGGTGCTGCAGGCGAAAAGGACCGACAGCCGAATCAACGAATTGTCGCAGGCGGCGGGACGGATCGGCGAAGTCGTCAAGCTGATCACGGCCATCGCCGAACAAACCAACCTTCTGGCACTCAATGCCACCATCGAAGCCGCCCGCGCCGGCGAATCCGGTCGAGGCTTCGCCGTGGTGGCAAACGAGGTCAAGGCGCTTGCGGCGCAGACCGCCAAAGCCACCGATGAAATCGGCAATCAGATCTTGAGCATACAGGCCGCGACCCTGGATTCTGTTAGCGCCATCAAGGAAATCGGCACGACCATCACCCAGATCGCCGAAATTGCCACCACGATCGCTTCAACGGTGGAAGAGCAGGGCGTGGCGACGGCCGAAATTGCCCGCAATGTCGGCGAGGCGGCCAAGGGAACGGCGCAGGTCGCCGAAAAAATCACCGAGGTCAACCGCGGCGCCAATGCGACCGGGACAGCGTCCGGGCAGGTGCTGACATCGGCACAGTCGCTCTCCAGAGAAAGTGGACATCTGAAAGCCGAGGTCGAGAAGTTTCTCGACACTGTCCGCGCGGCCTGACCGCGACTAGCGAGGTTGGTCGCGTCTACCCGCACCAGCCGCTGCGGTGGCCGCCGCCATAGCGGCGCGCATGACCCGCGGCGAGCAGTGCCGCCGAAACGTTGTCGGTCCGCCGCGTCGCGGCATCGGCAACGACGCGTCCGTGATACTTGTCGGGGCCGATATTGTAGATCGTGACCTCGCCTTCACCGAGCAGGCCGCGCAAGGCTGCTCCGGCGGCTTCGGCCAGCTGCAGTTCCTGCGGACAGGCCGCCTTCAGCTCCGGCGCATCGACGCCGCGCAGGCGAACCCGTGTCGTCGGCTCAAGCCCGGGCGACAGATGCACCCGCGCCTCGAAGGTGTCGCCATCGATGGTCCTGAGAACGTCGACGGGATGTCGGATGTCGGGATTTCCGGCACTCTTCCAGACCATCTCGGCGTCGCGCGCTGCCTGGATTTCGTGCGGCGACAGCGACGAGGTGGTCGAGACCGGCCCAAGCACCCATTGCCGCAGCGGCAGCAACGTCGCCGCCGCCACGCCCAGAATGAATATCCAGGGCAGGAGGGAGGAGAACCACCGACGCCAAGGCTTGCCTGGATAGCGGGTTCTGTCCCGGGAAGTATTTATTCTGTCGTATGGGTACATATTCCCAAAACCAGGGTGAGTCGCCCCGAATCGGCAAGGGCCATGTCGGGGGTCAGAAGTCCGAGGCGATACCTTTGTTCTCCCAGTCGCCGTAGCGGGTGGGCTCGGGGCCCTTCGGCCCCTGCAATTCCTTCGGTGCGGGCGTGGCGTTGGCCTCGGCGGCGAGCCGGCGCGCTTCGGCCTCGGCAAGGGCACGCTGGGCTGCGGGCGGGAGTGGCTTGCCTTCCCCTGGGGATGCGGGTGTCGCGGGCGGCGAGGGCTCATCGGTCATGTCGGCGTTTCCAGCCATCGGCTCAATCCGGTCCCGGTTCGGAATTCGAGAATAAAGGTCAAACCCGAACTGTGAAATCATAAAGGCGATTCTTATATTTGGCATATTCGCATGTCAGAGCTGCTGTCCTATCGACGGCATGCGCCCAAACCGCGCCGTACTGCCTCCCTTTCCTGTCTTCCGAGATGTTTCCGCTCCATGCCTCCTCAAAGATTCGCCTTGCCATCCGAAGTGCCTGGCCTGGCGGCGCGGCGGATCGCGGCCGATATTCTCGACGGCGTGCTGCACAAGCAGCGGACCCTCGATGACCAGCTCGATGGCGCCGGGGCGCATCCCGGACTGAAGATGCTGCCGGACCGCGACCGCGCCCTGATGCGGCGGCTGGTGGCGACGATCCTGCGGCGGCTCGGCACGCTCGGCCATGTGCTGTCGCGGCTGCTCGATCGCGGCATTCCGACCGACGCGCCGCGCGCGCAAAGCGCGCTTCTGATCGGCGCCGCCCAAATTCTCTGGATGGACGTTCCCGATCACGCCGCAGTCGATCTGTCGGTGCGGCTGGTGCAGTCGGACCGGCGCGCCGCGAAATATGCCGGGCTGGTCAATGCGGTGCTGCGCCGCTGCGCGCGCGAGGGACCGGCGCTGATCGACGAGGTCAAGTCGCAGACGCTGGATGTTCCGCCATGGCTGCTGGCGCGCTGGATCGCGCATTATGGCGAGACGACCGCGCGAGAGATCGCGGTGGCGCTCGGCCACGAGCCGTCGCTCGACATCACCGTGAAGTCCGATGCCGCGCAGTGGGCGACCCGCCTGCACGGCGAAACGCTGCCGACGGGGAGCGTGCGCACGCTGCTGCAGGGCTCGGTGAAGATGCTGCCGGGCTTCACCGAGGGCCAGTGGTGGGTGCAGGACGCCGCCGCCGCATTGCCGGCGCGCCTGTTCGGCGACGTCGCCGGCAAGTCCATCGCCGACCTCTGCGCCGCGCCCGGCGGCAAGACCGCGCAACTGATCCATGCCGGCGCGCGCGTCACCGCGGTCGACCGTTCGCCCGGCCGCATGGCGCGGCTGAGCGACAATCTCACCCGGCTGGCGCTGGAGGCGGAGACCGTGGTGACCGACGCCGCCGAGTGGCAGGGCGGAAACCATGGCGAAGGCTTCGACGGCATCCTGGTCGACGCGCCCTGCGCCTCGACCGGAACCATCCGCCGCCATCCCGACGTCGCCTGGCTGCGGCAGGAGGCCGATATCGGCGCGCTGATGGCGCTGCAGAAGCGATTGCTGCAAAGGGCGACCGCACTGCTGAAGCCGGGCGGAACGCTGGTCTATTGCACCTGTTCGCTTGAACCGGAGGAAGGCGAGCAGGCCATTTCGGCGCATCTCGCCCAGGAGCCTGCCCTGCGCCGCGCGCCGATCGACGCCGGCGAGGTCGCCGGCCTCGGCGAAATCCTTACCCCGGACGGCGATTTGCGGACCCTGCCCTGCCATCTGCCGCACGATGACCCCCGCCTGAGCGGCCTCGACGGCTTTTACGCCGCCCGGCTGGTTAAATCCTGATTTTGCACCGGATTTCCGCATCCTTCCGCTGATTCGCAGCTGTTCAAGATGGTGTCTTGGCGGCGTTTCCGGATTAAAAGGATTTGCATCGAATTCTCCCAATTAAGGCAAGGCGTGTCGGTCGCTCAACGCAGACGTATCTCGACGCTGATCCTGGGCCGCTTCGCGCGGAACATGATGTCGCGCATCAGCGGCGGCTCGGTGGCGGTGTCGCGGCTATGGCCGGGCCGCACCGATCGGCTGATCATCGCCCCGCACGACCTGCGCACCGCCGATGCCACCCGCGCCGCCGAGATCTATGCCGGCCGCTTCGTGTTCGCCGGCAAGATCGTGACCTGCCACGGCCGCTCGATCTTCGATCTCGAGCCGCCGTCGGAAGACTGGGAAGTGGCGCTGCTCGGCTTCGGATGGTTGCGGCATCTGCGCGCCGCCGACACCGCGCTGACCCGCGCCAATGCGCGCTCGCTGGTCGACGACTGGATTTCGAATCCGGCGCAGAAGCGCCCGGTCGGCCGCCGCGCCGACGTGCTGGCGCGCCGCGTCGTCTCGCTGCTGTCGCAGGCTCCGCTGGTGCTCGGCGATACCGATGGCAAATTCTATCGGCGGTACCTGCGCGGGCTGACCCGCGAAATCCGCTATTTGCGCTATACGATGCTCGACATTCCCGACGGTGTGCCGCGGCTGCAGGTGCTGATCGCGCTGTGCTACGCCTCGCTCTGCCTCGCCAACCAGGCGCGGCATATCCGCACCGCCACGCGAAAGCTTTCCGACGAGCTGCAGCGGCAGATCCTTCCCGACGGCGGACATATTTCGCGCAATCCCGGCGCGCTGATCGAACTGCTGATCGACCTGTTGCCGCTGCGGCAGACTTTTGCGGCACGCAACATCGCGCCGCCCCCGGCGCTGTTGAACGCGATCGACCGCATGATGCCGATGCTGCGTTTCTTCCGCCACGGCGACGGCAGTTTTGCGCTGTTCAACGGCATGAGCAGCGCGCCATCCGATTTGCTGGCGACCCTGCTCGCCTATGACGATACCCACGGCGTGCCGATGGCGCATATGCCGCATACCGGCTTTCAGCGCCTCGATGCCGGCGCGATGACGGTCATCATGGACACCGGCCCGCCGCCGCCGCCGAGCGTCAGTCACGACGCCCATGCCGGTTGCCTGTCGTTCGAATTGTCGTCGGGCCTGAGCCGGATCGTGATCAATTGCGGGATGCCCTCGACCGGCCGCGACAACTGGCGCGCTTTTGCGCGCGGCACGCCGGCGCATTCCACGCTGACCTATCACGACACCTCGTCCTGTCAGTTCGTCGAGCTGTCGGCGATGAAGCGGCTGCTGCGCGGGTCTCCTGTCGTGAGCGGCCCGACCAGCGTCGAAAGCTATCGCGAGGCGGTCACCAACGGCGTGCTGCTGACCACCTCGCATAACGGATACCTGGCCCGGTTCGGCGTGGTGCACCGCCGGGTTCTGATGGTCGCGCATGATGGCTCGAGACTCGACGGCGAGGATACCCTGTCGCCGGCGCCGGGGGGGCGGATCAAGGGCAGCGAGACCGATTACGCGCTGCGCTTTCATCTGCATCCCGCAGTGAAGGCGAGCCGTCTTTCCGACGCCCGCGGCGTCATGCTAGTGCTGCCGAACCGCGATGTCTGGACCTTCGAAGCGCTCGACGACAAGGTCGAACTGGAGGACAGCGTGTTCCTGGCGGGAAACGACGGTCCCCGCCGCACCGCCCAGATCGTGATCCGGCAGGACTCGCGGCACGCCGCCTCGATCCGCTGGAGTTTTGTCAGATCGACGACGTCGGCGTCGGCCACCACGGCAAGGCGCAATGCGCGGCGCGAGCCGGAATTGCCGTTGTAAAGAACCGCTTCGGCAGTGAACCGCAGGGCCTGGACACAAAATCACGAAAACAACCCCATGCACAGTAAGCGCCAATTAGGGCGGCGGTCTGGCCTGAGCCTCGCTCACCGCTTCCTGTGGTCAACGCAAGTCCGCACTCCGGCTTGCGGTTTCACGGCTGACCAAACCATGCTACCCGGCGGCCTTACCAGCCAGGATACTCCTCCATGACCGACCATCCGCGCCGCGTAACCCGCGCTTTGTTGTCCGTTTCCGACAAGACCGGGCTGATCGAGTTCGCCCGCGCACTGGCCGGCCACGGCATCGATCTCGTCTCCACCGGCGGCACCGCGAAGGCGATCGCGGCCGCCGGGCTGAAGGTGAGGGATGTTTCGGAGCTGACGGGCTTTCCGGAAATGATGGACGGCCGGGTCAAGACGCTGCATCCGAAAGTGCATGGCGGATTACTGGCGATCCGCGACAACGCCGAACATGCCGAAGCGATGAAGGCGCACGGCATCGCGCCGATCGACCTGCTGGTGGTCAATCTCTATCCGTTCGAGGCCACCGTCGATAAGGGCGCCGGCTTTGAGGAGTGCATCGAGAACATCGACATCGGCGGCCCCGCGATGATCCGCGCCGCCGCGAAGAACCACGACGACGTCGCCGTCGTGGTCGAATCGCAGGACTATCAGGCGGTGCTCGACGAGCTCGCCGCCAACCGGGGCGCGACGACGCTAAAGCTGCGCCGCCGTCTCGCGGCAAAAGCCTATGCCCGGACCGCCGCCTATGACGCGGCGATCTCGAACTGGTTCGCAAGCGAGCTCAAGACCGATGCGCCGGATTTTCGCGCCTTCGGCGGCCGGCTGATCCAGGCATTGCGCTATGGCGAAAACCCGCACCAGACCGCCGCGTTCTATCGCACCCCCGACAAGCGTCCGGGCGTCGCCACGGCGCGGCAACTGCAGGGCAAGGAGCTGTCCTACAACAACATCAACGACACCGACGCCGCCTATGAATGCCTCGGCGAGTTCGATGCCACGCGCACCGCGGCCGTCGTCATCGTCAAGCATGCCAATCCCTGCGGCGTCGCCGAAGGCGTCGATCTGGTCAGCGCCTACCGCCGGGCGCTGGCCTGCGATTCGACGTCGGCGTTCGGCGGCATCGTCGCGCTGAACCGCACGCTCGATGCCGACGCGGCGCGCGCCATCACCGAGATCTTTACCGAGGTGATCATCGCGCCGGACGCCACTGAAGAGGCCATCGCCATTGTCGGCACCAAGAAAAACCTGCGGCTGTTGCTGGCGGGTGCGCTGCCGGATCCGCGTACGGTGGGCCTGACCGCCAAGACCGTCGCCGGCGGATTGCTGGTGCAGAGCCGCGACAACGCCGTGGTCGACGGCATGACCCTGAAGGTCGCGACCAGGCGCGCACCGACCGACGCCGAGATGAGCGACCTCAAATTCGCGTTCCGCGTCGCCAAGCACGTCAAGTCCAACACCATCGTCTACGCCAGGGATCTCGCCACCGTCGGCATCGGCGCCGGCCAGATGAGCCGGGTGGATTCCGCGCGGATCGCCGCGCGCAAGGCGCAGGATGCCGCCGATGAA
>JAYSPJ010000640.1:0-2156 GCA_043722155.1 Bradyrhizobium sp. | reverse complement strand
TTCTTACTGGAACTTGCATTCTTGACGCGCTGAAAAACAAATCGCGTTGAGTTTCCTTCCAGACCGACCAGAACGGTGATTGGAATGATCGCCGCTCTGTTCCCCTTTTTATGCAAAGAACAAAGCCAATGACGTTTACTTCGCCCCTTTTACGCAATGCCAAGCTGCAGAGCGAATGCATCTCTATCGATAAATTGACGCCAATGCCTGGTGCACCGCGTCAACATCCAAAATCACAAATCCGCTCCCTCATCAAATCCTTCGAAGCCTTTGGACAGGTCCTGCCAATTCTGATCGATGGTGAATACCGCATCATCTCCGGCCACGCTCAATGGGAAGCGGCCAAGCGGCTCGCCATGCCAGAGGTGATGGTGATCCGCATCGAGCACCTCGATGAAGTGCAGGTCAAAGCGTTGATGGTGGCGCTCAACAGGTTGGGTGATCTGTCGAAGTGGGACAACCAGGCACTCAACACCATCCTGCTCGATCTTCATGCCATGGACCTTGATTTTGATATCGAAGCAACCGGCTTCAGCGGGATCGAGATCGAACTGCGCATTGAGGGCCTCGACGATGGGCTGGACGACGATGACCCGGTGATTGTTGGCGATGGCCCTGCAATCACCCAGCCGGGAGATGTCTGGCAGCTCGGAACACATCGCCTGATCTGTGGCAGTACCCTTGAACCGGGCACTTGGGACATCCTGATGGGTGGTGACCGGGCAGCGATCATCGTGACGGATCCGCCGTATAACGTCCCAATAGACGGGCATGTTTCGGGTCTCGGTCAGCACAAGCACCGCGACTTCGCCATGGCCGTGGGTGAGATGACATCACCCGAGTTCACCGGCTTTCTCCAATCGGCCATGGCACTGGCGCACCAATGGTCGACCGCTGGCTCGGTCCATTACTGGTTCATGGACTGGCGCCACGGCGTCGAGATCGGCAGCGCTGGCAATGCCGTCTACGAGCGCTATCTCAACATGGCAGTCTGGGCCAAGAACCAGCCTGGCATGGGCAGCTTCTATCGCAGCCAGCATGAGCTAATTTTCGTCTTTGCCAGGGACGGCGCCCCATCACGCAACAACGTGCAGCTGGGCCGTTTCGGCCGGTCGCGCTCGAATGTCTGGAACTACCCCTCCGCCGCCAGCCTCGCGCGCACGGCCGAGGAGGGCAACCCGCTCGCCATGCACCCGACGGTCAAGCCGCTGGCGCTGATTTGTGACCTGCTACTCGATGCCAGCAGCAAGGGAGATATCGTCGCCGATCCCTTCGGCGGCTCGGGCACCACCCTCATCGCTGCTGAAAAGCTGGGCCGCGCCGCCCGGCTCATCGAACTCGACCCTGCGTATTGCGACACGATCATCCGCCGCTGGCAGCACTGGACCGGGGAAGCCGCGGTCCGTGCCGCCGATGAAATGGCCTTCCCTGCCATTGAAACCCAGAGCGAGGGAGGAGAATGATGGCAAACGATCTCAATGATGCCGACCGCGATCAGGGCGGCCGCTTCCGGGCCGGGGCAGCAAGCCCCAACCCCCGAGGCCGGCCCAGAAAGGCCAACGGTGTCGATGCGGCATTGATGGGTGCGTTTTCGGAAAAGGTCACGGTTACCGAACAGGGCAAGCGCAAACGCAAGACCAAGCTCGCTATCGCCGCGACCCAGCTCGCCAACAAGGGCGCCGGCGGCGACCTGCGAGCAACAAAAATGGTTCTGGAACAGGCCCGCAAGACCGAGGAGCGTGCCCAGGCTCAAGCCGTTCGTGCGCCTGTCATGACGAAGACCGACCACGAGATTGCCGCGCTGGTAATCGCGCGGATTGCCAACTCCCTTGAGCAGGGAGGTTCAGATGCTCCCTGCGCCTGATGCTCCCCTTTCGCTCGAGGAATTTAATGCGATAACCCGCCTCGATTTCTGGACCTTTGTCCAACGGGTATTCGCCGAACTGAACGGCATACCCTTTGACGACAACTGGCACATCCAGTTGCTTTGCGCCGAAGTCGACCGCATCCGCACTGAACCCAACACCATGCTTGCGATTGCCCTTCCCCCGCGGAGCCTGAAATCGGTCATCGCCTCGGTTGCACTGCCGGCCTGGCTGCTAGGGCATGATCCGTGCATCGAGATCGTCTGCGCGAGTTACGGCCAGGAGTTGGCC
>JAYSPJ010000639.1:0-6297 GCA_043722155.1 Bradyrhizobium sp. | reverse complement strand
GCTCATCAGTCCTCGGATCAAGATAGCCTCCCCAAAAGCCACCTTGAATCAGATACTGCCGCGTTTGGGAATCCCCTTTGTCAACACTTCCTAAGCCGCGGCGATAGTCGGACATGCCTGCACTAATAGGTAAGGAGTCGCCCGAAGTCGTCAGGCGCATTGCGAACATTCGCGCGGGTCAATTGGCATCCGGTCCTGGAGGATTATACGGCTTCCATTGAACTGAATCTACCTTAAGATAATCTCGAAGGGGGCCAGTATCTTGGCGAAACGGCTTTGCATAGCGATTGCTGTGGCTAAACCCGACGGACTCGAAGAAGTCCCCGGCGCAATTCCATCGGCTGAACGCTTCGCCGACTGGGCCCGCAGCCAGGATTATGATGTAGCTCTTGTCACGGACGACCCCGATCCCGTCACATGCGATCGCCTTGCGGCAGTCTTCCACGAAAAGCTTGGTTCTGGCGGACAGGAACGCGTCATCGTTTCCTTTGCGGGTCATGGACTGATTCGAGGCGGTGCCGAGGAGTATTGGCTTCTCAGCGGCTGGCGAACACGCGCCACCGAGGCCGTCAACTATCTGAAGTTGCGTGACCGGCTCAGCACCTATCGGCCGGGGCAGATCGCTATCGTCAGCGATGCCTGTCGCTCGCTCCCCACCGCACGCGCCAAATGGGTCGAAGGCAACGGCGTGATCGATATCAAGGACTATGTCGAAGCCCCGGTACAGGTCGCTCTGCTGAACGGAACACGCGCAGCACAACCTTCATTCTCGACGCCTCTGGGGGCCGAGGAGGCGTATTGCTTCCTTACCCAGGTCGTAACCAACGCCCTGTGGGGAAGTCCTAACGATGCAGTGCAGCTCGATGACGCGGGCCGCGCGGTCGTGCTCAACGACAATCTACTGGGCGTGATCGAGCGAGAGTTGCCCTTACTCGCGAGCCGCTATCAACGGCAACAAATTCCTGATCTCCAGGGTGGCTGGCGAGCTCCAAAGAACGTCTGGAGCGTCTTACCGGCTAGGCAGCAGGTCGCTGCCGTGCCTCTTATCGGTCCATCGGATGGCCCTGACGATCAGACCTTCACCCGTAGCCTGGATCACCAGGACGCTCAGGCAGAGGCAGCAGCGGCGGCCGAACAGTTCGTCGAACGTCTGCAGACGGAAAATCTCGCGCCCAAGTTCCGGTCTAGAACCGGCCTCGCTTTTGCCGGAGCTGAGGTCGATCAGATCGTCGTGTCATCCGGATTTGCCGTCACTCCCCGCATCGGCGGTCGCCGCCGCTTCGAACTGCGTCGCGATGGTGAGAGCCGCGCAGCGTCAGTGCTGGCGCGGCTGAACAATGGCTCCTGGGTTGGAGCAGCAGTGTATGAACGCTTTGTCGGCAGTTTCAGCATTGGGCCCGATGGTGCCGACAGCTATTTGCTTCGTTCAACGCGGTTTGGCCGGGCGCGTGCCGCAGAGCGCGCCGTCGCCATGGCGGCCGTGGGGCAGGATCTGGGAGATCCCTTCGAACTGGCAGCCCAACTGCGCGACGGAAAGCATGCTGACCCGGTGCTGGGGGCGCTGGCTTCCTATGCCTATGCGCGCGCCGGAGCGATCGAAGACATCCGGCGCCTTTGCTATTTTTATTGTTACCACAATCAGCCCGTTCCCTTCGACGCAGTGTTGCTCGCCAGAGTCCCGATACATCGCGGCGACCATGGAAATTGGGTGGCGGAAATCCCGGCAACCCCCGAACGAGCGCCCTACAACGCAACGGAGCGTCTGCGGGATTTCACATTCAGAGCGACCCCGCCAGGCAGTATCGAGGTCGCAGGCCATTTCCCTTGGCTGCGTCAGGGTTGGGCGCTGCTTGAGGACGATTTCCGGCCTGAATTCCGGCGGCTCGCCGAATTCGTGCCAGGCCTACGTCCAAGCCTGTTTTCATCGTTCAAGCGAGAAGCGGGCGGCGCGCTCGCGAATCTGATCGAGGGAGGGATTTAATGCGCCTTGTTCTTGTACACGGGATCAACAACGAAGGTAGCTCCGAAGTCAAGATCATCGATTCATGGCTAGCCGCGCTGTCGGAAACGCTGTCGCCCGCCGATATGGCAATTATCCGTAGGGCCGAGATTTTTGCGCCCTATTATGGCGACGTTCTGGCTGAGGAGACGAACCGGAAGAGCCAGGCCGGGGCGCAGCCAATCACCCAAGGAATCGCCGCGACTACCGAAACCGCTCCAGATGAAGCCGAATTCTATCGCCAGGCGCTCGAGGATTTCGCGCCCGCAGTCGGTGTTACCGAAGCGCATATTCGTGCAGCGGCCGGCACGACCGAGCCGGTCGAGCAAGGATTGCCGCACGATCGCCGCTTTCTCGCCATGTTGCGCGCACTGGAGACAATCTCGCCACTCAAGGGAGCCATGGTGCTGCGACTGCTTCCCCAGGCATTCGTTTATTTGAATCGCGCAACGGCCGCCAAGGCCGTGGACGATATCGTGCGGCCCAAGTTAATCGGTGAAAGAACCGTCATCGTAGCACATTCGCTGGGCACAATCGTAACCTTCAAATTGCTGCGTGACGCCGCAACACAGCATATTCCCTTCTACCTGACGTTAGGCTCGCCGCTCGCGGTCAAGGCGGTGCAGAACGCAATTGGACCGGCGTTTGAACGGCCTGACTGCGTTGAGAGCTGGCTGAACGGACTCGATCAGGATGACGCGGTCACGATAGGGCGCGCGCTCAACGCCGCCAATTTCGGCGAAGGCGTCGAGAACATCGACGACATTGAGAATGGCCCGACGGATCCGCACGACATCCGAATGTATCTAGGAGACAAGCGCGTAGCGGAAACGATCGTCCGCGCTTTGTCCGTTTAGAGAGTTGCCGGGCTTCAGCGGCCTCTCCGGCTTCAGGCGCAGCATTGCGCTCTTGATTGCCATTGATCGCTATCAAGGTACCGTGCCCAAACTCCGCACACCAGTGGCGGACGCAACAGCTTTAGCCGAGTTATTACGTTCTCGCCATGGGTTCGAGACCATCCTGCTCTGCGATGCGGATGCCGGCCTGGACGGGGTCCGTGCGAAGCTGAACGATCTCGCATTCGAGCTGACGGGCGAAGACCGGGTCCTAATCTACTTCGCGGGTCACGGTGTCGCACTGGAAGGGTCCGACGGTCCCGCAGGATTTTTCCTGCCGCATGATGCCGTGCGGAACGAGACCTCGACTTATCTTCCGATGCTCGAATTTCAACATTCGCTGGCGGCGCTGCCGTGCCGACATTTGCTGGCAATTCTCGATTGTTGCTTTGCGGGAGCATTCCGGTGGTCGAGCGTGCGCAACCTTGAGTTGATGCCGGAAAATATCCATCGCGAGCGGTTCGAATGGTTCATCAAGGATCCCGCCTGGCAGGTGATTGCTTCTGCGGCCCATAACGAGAAAGCGCTCGATGTTGTGTCGGGCGAACCGCTTGGTGATCGCGGGCGTGTTGGGCAGCATTCCCCTTTTGCAACGGCGCTTCTCGACGGGCTCGGAGGCGAAGCCGATTTTCCTCGCCACGATGGAACCCGTGACGGCATCATCACGGCAACCGAATTGTTCCTTTATCTCGAAGATCGCCTAGCGGGGGCAGCACTCGGCGCACGGCAAAGCCCTGTTTTCTGGCCACTGCCGCGACACGAAAAGGGCCAGTTCGTCTTTCTCGTGCCGGGAACGCAGCCAGATCTCCCGCCAGCACCGGACCTCGATCCGGACGCCAATCCATGGCGTGGCCTCATGCCTTATGAGATCGGCAGCGCCGACTTGTTCTTTGGCAGAAGGGCGGCGAGCAAGCGCCTTCTCGACCAGGTGATCAGGGATCCAATTGTGGTCGTCACCGGTCCATCGGGCATCGGCAAATCCAGCCTCGTTCGCGCTGGCTTGCTTCCCAGGTTACCGGAGACGCTCCGCTCCGTCGTGCTGCGCCCGGGGGCGGCCCCGTTTGCAAGCCTCGCTGCGGCCCTCCGCAGCGTCGCGCCGGAGGCACCCGAAGAGGTGACGCTTCGAACGAACGCCGCCTCGTTCGCGACCTGGCTGGAAGGTCTGCCTGGAGACGGGAGTCTTCTCGTTGTCATTGACCAAGCCGAGGAACTGGTCACGCTTGCGGAACATGAGACGAGCGTCGACGACTTTCTTGGCCTGCTTGCACAAGGCCTTGCAGCATCCGCGAGGCTGAAGATCGTTATCACCATCCGTTCGGACTTCGAGCCCTTGCTGGCTCGGTCGCCTCTGAAGGACATTTGGCAATCCTCGCGTTACCTCGTTCCTCAGATGACCCAAGATGAGTTGCGGCGGGTGATCGAAGGCCCGGCGACGATCCGCGTGATGCGCTTTGAATCGAGCGATCTCGTCGAACAGCTGGTCAACGAGGTCGTCCAGATGCCGGGCGCCCTGCCTCTCTTGTCGTTTGCGCTGAGCGAAATGTACGCAAACTATGTGCGCCGGCCGGCCGACGACCGAACCTTGACTCGTCTACACTACGAGGCCCTTGAGGGTGGGGTCACTGGCTCGCTGCGATCGCGCGCCAACCATTTGTTTGACGACCTGGACGATGCGCATAAGGCCAGCGCTCGACGGGTACTCGAGCGTCTTGTTTCTGTCGAGAGCGGTGATTTCACACGGCGCAGGGTCCCACGCCGGGAGTTGGAAGCGAAAACGATTGAAGAAGCGATCCGAGTTGAGTTGGCGCTCAAGCAGCTCGACGAGGCGCGACTCATCATTACCGACGAAGTCGATGGCGAACCCTATCTCGAGTTGGCGCACGACGCTCTGATCTTGGGCTGGGATCGTCTGGTAGCTTGGATTCGCAAGGATTTGGAACTGGTGATCGCACTGCGTCGACTGACCCGGGACGCGGAAGAGTGGAAGGCCACAGGCAATGCCGGGCTGCTCTGGGACGACCCGGAACGGCGGCGATTGTTGAAAGAGTTGCAGACCGCGCCGACACCAGGCTTAAACCTCATCGAGCATGGCTTCGCCGCGACCAGTCTCTCGCGGGCTAAGCGTAACACTCTCGTCAGGTGGGTAATTGTCGCAATGCTCTGCGCTCTGACCAGCGGCGCGTTGTGGTTTGCCTATGCCACGGAGCAACAGCGCAAGATCAGCGAAGCCAACCGCCTTGCAGTAACGGCACAGCTCACCACCGATCTCGATCAGTCGTTGTTGCTCTCAACCGCCGCCGCACGATCGTCGCCAGGCTTCGAGGCCAGATCCGCACTTCTCTCCGGCTTGCTTCGGCGGCCGATGCTGCGCCGCCTGTTGCACGGCGCACAGGGAGCCATCAGCGCGATTTCCATACTGCCAGGAAACAGGCTGATCGCCTATGTAAATGCGAATGGTGGGCAGGTTGCGCTCTGGAATTTGCAGGAGACGAACCCGAAGATGAGTCTTCCTCTTGGCTTGGACCAAGGCGTAGACGACTTCGTCATCGTTGGTGACGGGACAAGGCTTGCCGCGAGGCGCGGCAACGTCATCAGCTTCCACGACGTTACCAGGGGCTTCACTAGGACCGGCAGCGATCTTAAGCTCGACAGCGGGACCGTCTCGGGCATGTTTGCCAATCCCCACGAGCGCCTGCTTTATGTGGTCACCGACAAAGGCCTGTTGGCCGTGAATACCGACACTAGGTCGGTCGTCTTTCGCACGGCGTTACCGAGCACGGCGACCGACGACAACTCAGTCTGGTCCTTCGGAGGCAATATATTCTTTCAGAACCCAGAAGGGGTCTGGATCGGCTCCAGCACGACGTGGCGCAAGCTCGCGGGACCAGTTCCGGACGGCTACAGCCGAATCCCTCTGTGGGGCGACAATCGAAATCATCTCGTTGTCAGCGCCCTACTGATCGATGACCATGACAAGCAAAACGGAAATTCTGCGCCAATGCGTGGATTCCAATGCTGGGACGCGAAGACTGGCAGCGCCACGCCAAACTGTCCCGAGCATGCACCCTTCGACGAAACGGGTGAAATCGGCTTCCTAAGCGCGAACCACATATTCTTCTCAACGATGGATCAAGGCACGGGTCTTCAACGCGTCGACCTTTACGCTCGCGTAGACGATGAATGGAAGGGCGACACGTTGCGGCTTGAGCCGACCTTTGTGACCGGCCTCGCCTCGTCGCCCGATCGTAATAGATTCTATGTTGGAACGGTCGACGGAGAGCTTTCCGAATATGGCGCCGACGAGTTCGCTGCGGGCACCGCACGAGCGATAGAGCCAGGAATCCCTCTATTGGCCCGATGGGACGGCGCAGGGTGCCGGATGGTGGTGCTCCGCGCGCAGCG